>JANMOL010000205.1:0-2784 GCA_031369245.1 Hyphomicrobium sp.
GCGTGCGCGACATCGCTGTCGATGTACAGCAGCGTGTCGCGGACACTGCCCAGATCGATGTGGCCCAAATCGATGCGGCCCAAATCGGTGCTGCCAAGATCAGCGCGGGGCGCGCTTTGAGCGCGGCCGATGGCAAAGGACGCGGCAAAAGATGCAGCAAGGGACACGGCACGATCCTTCAAACGCCAACAAAAGTCTTAAGACATTATCAACCTTTGAAGGTGTCGCAAATAGCGGGCCAAAACGCAAGCGCGGCGGCCTTCGAAAGTGCCGCGCACAGCGTCTCAATTCGGGACGGATTGGTTGGCATTTGAAGGGCTTTATTCGCTCGTTCTTTTACTTCTGCAAGGCACACTCCAAGTCTGCGTCGAGTGTGGAGTTGCGTTTTGCAGAAGCCGCCGGGGATTTTGATTATCGTCGAGAACCTGACGGTTCCGCTCGACCGCCGCGTCTGGCAGGAAGCCCGCACGCTGCACGAGGCCGGCTACACCGTGTCCGTCGTCTGCCCCAAGGGCGGCAAGTACACACAGCCCTACGAAGTGCTCGAAGGCATTCACGTCTTTCGCCATCCGCTGCCCTACGAGGCCGATGGCGCGCTCGGATATGCGCTTGAATATTCCTGGGCGCTGGCCTGGGAATTCGCGCTCTCGGTCAAGGCCTACTGGAAAGTCGGCTTCGATGCGGTTCAGGCCTGCAACCCGCCGGACCTGCTGTTCATCATCGGCGCGTTCTGGAAATTCGCATTTGGCAAACGCTTTGTGTTTGACCACCACGATATCAATCCCGAACTGTTCGAAGCCAAGTTCGGCAAGCAGGGCCGTTTCCACCGCTTGCTGCTGTGGCTCGAAAAGCTGACCTTCAAGACAGCCGATGTCTCGATTGCCACCAACGAGACCTTTAAGGATATCGCCATCAAGCGCGGCGGCATGGCGCCCGATCGCGTGTTCATCGTGCGCTCCGTGCCGGATCTGACGCGCTTCAAGCGCATCGCACCGAACCAAGCCTTGAAGAACGGCCGCCAGCATCTGATCGGCTATGTCGGCATCATGGGCGCGCAGGACGGCGTCGATCTGCTGGTCGATGCGATGGACGAACTCGTCAACGGCCAAGGCCGCCGCGATGTGCAGTGCGCGATTGTCGGCTCAGGCACCGAGTTGCCGGGCCTTGAACGGCGCGTCGCTGCCAAGGGCCTGAAAGACTTCGTGACGTTCACCGGCTTCCTGTCGGGCGAGCCGCTGTTGAAAGCCTTCTCAACGTTTGATATCGGCGCCATTCCCGATCCGAAAAATACCTACAACGACAAGATTTCGATGAACAAGGTGTTCGAGTATATGTGCCTCGGCATCCCGTTCGTTGGTTTTGATTTGATCGAAGGCCGCAAGGCCTCGGGCGATGCCGCGCTCTATGCAGGCGGCAACGATCCCAAGCAGCTTGCTGGCGCCATGGGCCGTATCTTGGATGATCCCGATCTCAAGGGCGCGCTGGCTGAAGAGGGTATCGCCCGCGCACGCTCGCTGTTGAAGTGGGAAACCGAGCGCGCCCGCTTGCTCAATGCCTATGAGCTGGCGCTGGCACCGCGCGACCGTGCCATCAGCCCATCGCGCCTACCGGCGATTTCGAAGCAATAAGCGTCGCAGGCCGCTTAAAGTTTGAGTGCCTGCGGCGGCAAATCGAGGGCCCGCCGCAGATGGGCGCGCAGCGACGGCATCAGGGCCGCCCCGGCACCGGCCACCCCGAGACACAACGCGCCGGTCAACGCCGTGACACACAGCACCGTGCCGCCTGAACAGTTGGCAGCTAACACAGCGCTCAAAGCCACGGGCGCGAGAAAGCCCGTTCGCATCAGCAAGGCACTGCCGAGCCCGCGCTCCTCGGCCTCGAGCCGGATCGCGACATAGAACAGTGACAGCGCCTCAAACACGCATCCGATCGCCGCCAGAACCGCAAGACTGTGGCCGGCAGAAGCGGCCCAAAGAACGCACGGCAGCGCGTGCGCCCGGATCAGGCCCGCAATGAAAAATGGCTTGGTCTTGCCATAAGCCATCAGCGCCATGCCCGGCACGGCTTGGATCATCCGCAGCGCCCACATCACCGCGAGCCAGCTCGTGACCGGGCCGAGGCCGGTGTAGTGAGCGCCAAACACCAGCGGTACGAGCGCTGCGCCCGCGACGATAAAGCCCGCCAGATAGAGCGCTGCGAGAACGACGGTCGCCTCGGTCATCGCTGAGAAGCGGCGTTGCAGCCTGTCGCCGCGCCGCACGGCCTGCGCGAACATCGGCAGCATCAACGCGTGACCGACTTTGGCCGCGATCAGACCCGGCACCATCGTGACCATGAAGGCCACGGAGTAGGCAGCTAACATGTCCATGCCAGCCAGCCGTCCGATGATGATGCGGTCACCCTGATAGACCGCGATCAGCGGCAGCGCGCTGGCCAGGATCGGCCAGCCAAACGCAATCTGCCGCCGCAGGATCGGTCGATCGGCGGCAAAACGATAAGACCGGCCGGCAAGGCCATGCGAAATGACAACGGCGGTCAGTGCCTGCACGACGGCCAGCCAGACAACGGCTGAATAGCTTGGTGCGAGTGACAGCATCGGAACGGTCAGCGCCAGCGCCACCAGTTGCGGCACGACTTCGACCAGCAATTGCGGACGGTTGTCGAAATGGCGCTGAGCGCGCCGGCAATCGAGATGCACAAAGCCTTTGATCAGCGGCGTGAGAGCTGCCGCTTGAAACGCGAACGTCGCACTTGGTATGTTGAAGAACTGGGCCAGCAACGGCG
>JANMOL010000229.1:0-6729 GCA_031369245.1 Hyphomicrobium sp.
AGCCAATCCCGCGGCGCGCCCGCTCGTACATGGGAAGCTTGGTGATGTCCTCGCCGTCGAAAAGGATCCTTCCCGACAACGGCTGAATGAGCCCGACGATCATGTAGAAGGTCGTTGTCTTTCCCGCCCCGTTCGGACCAAGCAGCCCGACGATCTCGCCCTGCTGGAGCCTCAGCGCGACGTCGTTCACGACCTTTCGGCCGCGGTAGATCTTGGTCAGCCCCTCGGCTTCGAGTACGCTCCCGCCGACGAGCGCCGGTCGCGGAGGCGTCGAGAGAGCGAGTCGCGAATGCTCGCCGGTCTCGCGCATCGCTTCCGCAAACTCACTGCGCTGGGGCGCGATGTCCTTCCAGAGGGCCGGCGCGATCCTTACCGTTCCCGAGTCGCTCTCGACGTCTCCATCGAGAGGCAGGATAATCCCGGCCTCTGCCAGGCGAGGAAGACTCGAGGTCACGAGATAGGTGCGAACCTCGTCCTGACCGAGCCTCCCTGCTTCGCGCTCGGCGTCGAGCCCTTTCGCCCTCAGGACCCGTAAATAGTCATTGCGATAGTTGGCAGCGACGTCTCGAATCCGGGCGACCCCGTTCTCGTCCGCGGCCCGCACCAGAGCGTCCAGCGCGAAGCCATCGAGGCGGTCATTCTGGGACGGACCACCCAGAAGCGCGCGCACGCTTTCGGGTAGCTGGTTGGCGTCGCTCATCGTCGGACCCCTGATGGCTTGGCCGCAGGTTTCGGCTTTGCCTGCGCGGGTGCTGTGGCCGGTTTCGCCGCCGCCGAGTCCGCGGCAGGCTCGATCAGCACTCCGGTCGCCTTCTCGGTCACGGTGACGGTGCTGACTTTCCGGTCCTCGAAGATGATGTCGATGATTCTGCCTCGCACGTAGTTGACCGTCGGTTGTTGGATGACGGCCAGGGCACAAACGCGCCCAACGCGTACTTAAGTTCAACGTCGCTGTACGGACTGAACATCGTCAATAAAAGTGCCGATGGAAAGTTTGAGCGCCTCATCAAGGGCGCGCCGGATGCTGTGTGGATGGCGGGCCAATTCGGCGTCGCCAAGGGCGGCTCGCCTGGTTCGATTTGGAAGGTAGATGGGCGCACAGGTGCCGTTTCGCTGTTCGCGACGATCAAACTGGAAGGTCTTGAAAACGGCGGAGCTGGCCTCGGCAACATCACGTTTGACAGCCGGACCAAGCAATTTTTCGTATCCGATCTACAGACAGGCATGATTCACCGCGTCACGCTGGATGGCAAGGAGCGCGATATCTACGATCATGGCGTTGCCGGCCGCAAATCTCAGGGTCTCGATCCTGTCGCTTTTGACGACACAAAAATTCTGGATATCAAGAAGCCGTTGTTCAACAGCGAAGATCCCAAAACGTGGGGTTACACCGATGAACGCCGTCGCGTGTTCGGCCTCGCCGTCAATGCTGGACGACTGTACTATTCGGTCGCCGAAGGCCCGAGCGTCTGGTCGGTGTCAATCGATGACGAGGGCGATTTCGGCGGCGACCCGCGCATCGAGATCGACGTCAAAAACGAAAAATCGGCAATCACAGACATCTTGTTTGACGGTTCTGGCTTGCTGTATCTGTCGCAACGCGGTGCCAGTGCAGGCAGTTACGACTACACCAAATTTGCAACGCCGCAGCAGGCTGCGGTTCTGCGCTACAAATGGGACGAAAAGCAGAGCCGTTGGCTGGAGACGGCTGACGAATATGCAATCGGCCTGCCGAAAGACTATCGCGGAACGCAAGGCGGCATCGCTTCAAGCTACGGCTACGACAAATACGGAAACATCGACTACGGCAAATGCCGTCAAACGCTTTGGTCGACAGGTGAGCACCTGCGCGAGGGCACAGACCTCGTTCGCGTTTCGAACGGCGGCGCGCGCATCGTTCACGGCCTTCAAGGCAACTACAAATCGCAGGTCCGGCCAGCCAATGAGCCGCCGTTCCAGACATGGTTCACCGACTATGACAATCAATTCAGCGATCAGGACGCCTTCGGCCACATTGGCGACGTTGCCATTTATAGCCCGTGTGACGCCGTCAATGAGCGGCCATATAGGGGGTACGATGCGCGTGCCGACTATGACGATTATGCGCCCCGCTTGATTTATGAAGAACCACCGGTTGACCGGCCTGATCTGATCCTCAACAAGACTTGCGTGCCGGGTGCGATTGGCAGCAAAATCCGCTGTACAATTACTGTGACCAACACCGGTTCTGAGATCCCAATCGAGGATGTCAGTGTTCGCGATGTCACCAAAATCATGTTTGGTCCGGCGTCTGGAACGGTAGTGCCGATTGACGGCTTTGCGCCGGCAAACCCTGATGTGCGCTGCGATAACGTGCCAACAACCGATTTCGGTTGCCAGATACCATCACAGCTGCTGCCACCCGGCGCATCAACCGGCTTCGATGTGTTCATCGATACCCGCGATCTTGCGTCAAATGGCAACCTCGGGTTCCGCAATTGCGCGCCCATGAACCACCCTAACGGCTGGGGCCGCGCATGTGCTGAAGGCGGCACTGACATCGTTGTCGAAAAAACAGGCCCTGTCAGCTGCCTGCCAGGTGGCACTTGTAAGTTTGGCTTGAAGATTATCAACGCAAGCTCGCTGCCATTCGATGGCGATCTGATGCTGGCGGACGCCATGTTCGTTAGTGGCTCGGTTACCGGTGCGCCGGTGACGTCCGTCAGCCCGCCGATCGCGTGCATTGCTGGCAACACAACGCAGTTGCCGTTTACATGCGTCACACATACCGCGTTGATGCCGGGCGAAGTGCAGACGCACTTCATCGACGTCACGATGCCGGCACCCGGCGGGTTCTTCGTTGAGAACTGCTTTGGCGCACTCGATCCGGCGCTCGCGTCAGTGGGTGGCGTGCCCGGGTTGCTCACAAGCGAACCGGGAGACGACGGTCCGGGCAATCCGAGCTGTGTGATTGTTGAAGTTCCGGTGCCGAGTCCGGATCTCAGCATAGAGAAGACAGCACTGAACGGCGGTATTTGTGAAAAATCTCCCGCTGGCGATTTGTTGACCTGCTCGTATGAGATCGCGATCACCAATCACGACGAAGTGCCGTTCAGCGGCCCGGTTGATATTTCTGAAAACTTGCCGGCTGGCGCTGCGATTGCAACTGTCATACCGGCACCTTGGACATGCTCGAACGCACCACCTGCAACTTGCAGCACGGGTGGCGCGATCACAATCCAGGCCGGAGGCAGCACCGCGCTTCAGGTGCAATTGCCAATCTCGGTCTTGGATACAGAAGCGTCGTTCTGTCAGGTGCCAATTACGGTGCAGATCCGCGCGCCGATTGGCGGTGCGCCGAACGTCGATCCGGACAATGATGAAGCAACAGCAACAGCATCAACCTTTGGTGTTACGTTTGTCGATCCCGTCACCAACATCACCATGGTGATGTGCGACCCGACCAACTTGAAGGTGCAAAAGACGGCCAAAGGACCGTGCACCAAAGCTGGCGACGGCTTCACCTGCGAGTACGACGTTACGATCACGAATACTGGACCAGACCCCTACCAGGGCCCTGTGCGGCTTGACGAAAAGTTTGGCACAACACCGACCAACGTCACGTTTAATGGCGATCTGACGTGCGCCGGCGCCGGTGCCGACTTCAAGTGCGAGAAACCGATTGCGACGATGGCAAAGGGCACCAGCCTGAAGCTCAACGTAAAGGCGACGATACCGGACGACGGAACTTGTGCGGCACCCAATACCGCCAAGATGACGTTCCCGCCGGTTGGCTCCAAGGGCAATGGACGGGGTGATGACGACAGCGCGTCGGCCACGGCGAACGTGCCGTCAGAACGCTGCAACAAACCCGTCCAGTTGATCTCGACGCCACCGGCTGTTGTATCGAAATGCCCAGACGGTCTGCCGATCCCACGCTCAGGCAGGTGCCCATGCGCGGATGGCGGCAGATGGAATGCCTCGACCAACAGTTGCTCGAACGGCGAACAGCCTGAAGCCCCGAGGGGCTGCAAGCCTGGCGTCCATGAAGTAAAAACGGATGACGGCCGCTGTATTTGCCGTGAAGGCTACTCGAAAGAAGACGGCAACTGCGTCAAAGACGAAGACGAGCCAAAGCAGCCTCCGAAGCCTCAAGCCTGCGGCGACAACGAATATCGCAGTGATAGTGGACGTTGCACGTGCGACGACGGATACGAACGAAACGGTGGCCGATGCGTCAAGGAACGCCCTGTACCGCAGGGCTGCACGCCTGGCGCGCATGAATACAAAACGCCAACGGGGCGTTGTGCATGTGACGACGGTTACGAACGCTCTGAAAACGGCCGTTGTGTCAGAGAAAGCAATCCTGAGCAGGATTGTAAGAACGCAGGCCGCCTGTGGACCGGAACACGCTGCAAGGATCGTCCTAATCCGGGCGCCGAGTGCCGCGAAAACGGCGGACGCTATGTCGAAGGCGATTGCGTCATGCCGCCGAAGCGCCGCCCATGCCCGAACGGCTATGACGGCGACTATCAGCCAAACTGCAAGTTGATCAAACCAAAGGGCCCAACGGCTGAGGAAATCTGCGAGAATCGCGGTGGCCGTTATATTGAAGGCGACTGCGTGTTCAAGAAGCGCGAACCGGTTGGATGCGGCCCTGGCTTCTATAGCGACAATGGTAAGTGCCGGCGCATTGTTGTTGAACCGCCGGTTCGGCAGAGGCCACCAGTGTTCGTGCCGAAGCCGAGACCACCTGTGTATGTGCCGAAGCCGCCTGTGTTTGTGCCAAAGCCAAGACCGCCTGTGTTTGTGCCAAAGGCACCGGTGTATGTGCCAAAGGCACCGGTGTTTGTGCCCAAGCCTAAGCTGCCGGTGTTTAACGACACGCGTGTGTTTAAGCCAAAGCCACAGGCACCGGTTTTGAACGAAAACAAGTTATTCAAACCGAAACAAACGACACCGATCATCAAGAATTTCAACAACTTCAAGCTGCTTAAGCCAAAGCCTGCCCCTGGGCCGAATTAGTTGACACTCAATCTCGAAGACCGCGCCGTAGCAGGCGGGACAATCTGGGGAGAAACCAGCACTGGAACAGGCGGAGAAATCCGCCTGTTCCAGACAGCCTGTGCGCCGCAATAAGAGCCAGCGGGTGTCTCACTCCGTTCTCCGCGTCCGCTAATCGGAATCTATTAACTTCGAAACCGCCGATTGACATGTCGTCAGTGGGCTGCTGATCTGGGTCAGCCGAAATGGAAAATCAGTTATTTCGCAGAATTGGAATGCCGCAAATGGCACGCATGAACGCCAATACGCTGTCCTCAATTATCGGAGATATATACGATTGCACTCTCAACCCTTCTGGCTGGACGGCAGTTTTGACCCGCATCGCAACTGCTGTTGATGCCGCTTACACCACGATCAGTCTGGCCAGTACGTCCGATTTACAAGGGCGAATGGCGGCCCATTCGCCATGGGACAAGGAACAGCTGCGTATCTTAAACGACGAGTATGGTGTGCATGGCATTCCAGGCTTGAGCACCGTACTCTTCGGCGATGTCGACACGCCATGGGCGACGCTGTCATCAATGACCGAAGATGAGTTCCAACAGTCGCCGTTCTATAAAAATTGGGTCAAGCCCCAAGGTCTGCGGGATGGCTGCATCACGAAATTTGCGCATACCGCCGATCGTATTGGCTTGATCGGAGCAGTAACCCGCGCGAACCGCGATATTGTTACTGCCGACGAACGGCACTTCCTTTCGCTGCTCTCTCCGCACTTGCGCCGCGCCGCTCTCATTGGAGACCTGCTTGATCAGTCGCGCGTTATGACCAGCCTCTACAAGACGGCGCTCGATAGACTTGAGACGGCGGTTGTTCTGTCCGACGCCAGCGCTACGGTTCTCTATGCAAATGGCCAAGCTCAAAGCATGTTTTCCGCTGGTCGCCCAATCATCTCCGCGTCCGGCAAATTGAAAGCCGCCAATGATCGCGCAACTGCGGCGCTCGTGGATGCGCTTGCAAGGACAACTGGCGACGAAGGCTCCCTTGGCCGTCGTGGCATAGGTATTCCCGTGTCGGCTCAGGGTGAAGCGCCAGCGGTTGCATACGTTTTGCCGTTGACGCTGGGCTCAGAGCGCGCCGTCTATCGCCCAGCGACAGCGGCGGTGTTTATTTCGACGGCAGCAAAGAGTGCGCCGCCGCCCGAAACAACGCTCATTACGCTATTTGATCTCACACCTGCTGAAGCCCGCGTCATGACTCAGATTGGCAGTGGATCGTCAAGCGTTGAGACGGCAAAGACTTTAAACATCAGCGAAAACACTCTGAAAACCCACCTCGGCCGTGTCTTTTCAAAAACTGGATCAGAACGCCAAGCCGACCTTTTGAAGATCTTGCACGATATAGCGCCGCCAGTGGTTAGCCCGGTTTAACCGGTTAAGCAATGAGGCCCCGGTGAACGCAGACTGAAAGAAAAGCTATCCCCGCACTTGAACCTTTCCGGCTGTAGCAACGACGATTGATATGAAACGAACTTAAAAATGTGGACCCTGGTCAACAACGGAACCGCAAACATGAAATCCTTCATCTCCGCTTCGCTCGCGACCCTCATCGCAGTTACGACAGCACTGCCCGCCACCACTCAGCCAGCTGAAGCCCGCAACCGCGGCGCTAAAATTGCGGCTGGCGTGCTTCTTGGCGCTGCCACGCTGGCGATCATCGGAAGTTCAGGGCGTGCGCGCGCTCAAGACC
>JANMOL010000249.1:0-3408 GCA_031369245.1 Hyphomicrobium sp.
GAGATGCAGGGCTTCGAGGTCTTCGCGCCAGTTGAGCGAGACGTGGTAGTCGGTCCACGTTCCCGACACGATCAGCGTCAGCTCATCATCGCTCGATCGTTCGGTTGGCCAATCGTGGCCGAGCGCGAGCGCTTCGACCAAATCGAGGGGGTTGATGACGCGCTCGTAGCTGCGTTCGGCCACTGCCATTCTGTCGTGTCCTTATCCACCGCGCACGTCTGAGAGCCGCTCCGCTCATCAGTGACACATGACTAAAATCAAAAGCACACCTCAGATGCGCAGGACCACACCAGAGGGCCTTGCGAGTCGCAAGCCGCGCCCGTGGCTGCTTAAATCTTGTCCACGGGCAAAGTGGCAAAGCCCAGGCCAGACAGGGGCTTGATGCAGAGCGAGGGATTAAGCTGGTGAGAACTGGTCAATCAGCTGTGGACGCAGCAGCGCGCGGGTTGCAGTGCGATGGACTCAATCGCGACGGCGTCGATTGGTCTAGACTACACCCTCTAGATAACAGCCTGGCGCGCCAGCGCGGCTTCGAGCACCGCCACCCGCGCGGCCAAAGCTTCGTTTTCTTCGCGGGCCTTTTGCGCCATCGCCTTGACCGCTTCGAAATCTTCGCGGGCGACCACGTCCATGCCGCGCAACAAGCGCTCGGCTTGGCCCTTCATCACCGTTTCGGCTTCGCGCTTGATACCCTCGGCCGCGCCCGCTGCGTCCGTCATCAACTTGGCGAAGTCATCAAAAATGCGGTTGGTCGTCTGAGTCATGATCGGTTTCCGTTATAAAGGCGCGAACCTAGATATGGCGGCCGTCCGGGGCACCTGCAAGGCCTCATTCCAACAGGCAAGCTGAGGGAGCAGCAAGGACACGGCGGAGCCAACTTGACAGGCCGGATCTGATCCCGAACAACCGCCGAGCGTGCGATACGGGTCGGATGGGGGTCAGATACGGCTCGGTCAGGGCTCAGCCAGGACTCAGTCAGGACTCAGCCAGAGCTCATCCAGGGGCCGAGACCTACGGTTTGGCACGTCAACTTGGCAGCGGCCACCCTGGCCCTGTCGCCCGGAGACCGCATGATCGACCTTGCCGCCGTTTTTGCCGCCCCGCTTGCGGCCCTGGCCTACCCCAACATCGATCCGGTTGCGATTTCCATCGGCCCGCTCTCGATCAAATGGTACGGCCTCGCCTATATGGCCGGGCTGATCCTGGGCTGGTTGTACATCCGCCGGCTCGTCACGACACCGGCGCTGTGGGCCAATGGCAAAGCGCCTATCAGCCTCGAGCGCGCCGACGATGTCCTGCTGTGGGTCACGCTGGCTATCATCCTTGGCGGCCGCCTCGGCCAAGTTCTGCTCTATGACCCGTCTTACTATGCCGCCCACCCGGCCGAAGTCTTCCAGGTCTGGCGCGGCGGCATGAGTTTCCACGGCGCGCTGATCGGCTCTGGCATTGCGCTGCTGCTGTTTGCGCGCCAATTTGGCGTGTCGGCTAAATCGGTCATGGACCTGTGCTGTGCGGCGTCGCCATTCGGTTTAGCCTTTGGACGACTGGCTAATTTCGTCAATTCGGAACACTGGGGCCGGCCGACCGAGGCTGCAATCGGCATGATCTTTCCCAATGGCGGAGATGTCCCGCGCCACCCCAGTCAGCTGTACGAAGCAGCGCTTGAAGGCCTGGTGATGCTGGTCGTCATGCGCGTCGTCACGCACTCAGCGCTCGGCTTAAAGCGCCCTGGCCTGACAACCGGCGTCTGGCTGGTGTGGTATGCCATTGCCCGCACGATCTGCGAATTTTTCCGCGAACCCGAGCCGGTGCACGCCTTCAACATTGCGCCGTTCACGGCTGGCCAGATGTATTCAATCCCGATGCTGCTGCTGGGGCTCTATTTCATCGTCACCGCACGGCGCACGGCAGGCGAGGAGAAGGCGGCCGCGTGAATTACGATCCCCAAGCGCGGCGTGACACGCCCCTCGCCCGGACGCTCAAACAGAGCATCCGGCAAGACGGCCCGATGACCATCGCGCGCTATATGTCGGAGTGTCTTTGGAACGAGCAAGCCGGCTACTACGCCACGCGGCGCGCGATTGGCAGCGATGGCGATTTCATCACCTCGGCTGAAGTCAGCCAAGTGTTCGGCGAGTTGATCGGCATTTGGTCGGCGGTCACGTGGCAGCAAGTGCTCGGCGCGCCGCCTGAAGTGCACATCGTCGAATATGGCCCCGGCCGCGGCACGATGATGCGCGATGCTCTGCGCGCCGCCCGCGTCGTGCCGGGGTTTCTCGATCGCGCAAGCGTACATTTGCTCGAAATGAGCCCGGCGCTTGCAGCCCTGCAGCGTGATGCTCTGAGCGGCGCCCGCGTTCCCCTGTCATGGGGGCAAAATCTGGCAGGCTTTCAAACGCCCGCCATCATTCTGGCCAATGAATTCCTTGATTCCTGGCCAGTCGAGCAATGGATCCTGACGGAAACCGGCTGGCTGTGGCGCGGCGTTGGGCTCGATGCCGCCGGCGAACTCGCATTCACGACCGTTCCTGGAACGCGGCAGCGCGACGATCTTGCCGCCAAACTACCAAATGCGCCGCTCGGATCGATCGTTGAAAGCTTACGCACCGACCGGCTGGCCGAAGCGCTTAAGTCTGTTGCCCGCAGCGGGCCGCTCGCTGCACTGATCATCGACTATGGCTATGCCGGGCCGGCCAATGGCGACACCCTGCAAGCGGTGCGCGGGCACGCCTACGAGTCACCGCTGACGTCTCCTGGCGAAGCCGACGTGTCGGCACATGTCGGCTTTTTTGAATTGGCGAGTGACATTCACAGCGCCGGGCTGGCGATTGATGGCCCGGTGACGCAGGCCGAATTCCTCGGCAGCCTCGGCATCGTCGAACGCGCCTCGCGGCTGATGAGCGCCAACCCGGCGCGCGCCGCCGAAATCGAGACCGGCGTCGCGCGCTTGATTGCCCCCAACGGCATGGGGACACGGTTCAAGGTCATGGGCATCCGCTCACCAGAGCTGCCGCCACTGCCCGGATTTGCCGAAGCGCCGGTTGCACCGCAGCCGGTGTGAGACCACACAAATTTCGCCCAAGGACGTGGCCATGCTCAAGCCGATCGAAACCCAAAACCTGATCTCGTGCGCCGCCATCCGCCACGGATTTTTCACTCGTGCGGGCGGCACGTCGAGCGGCATCTACGCTGGCCTCAATTGCGGACTGGGGTCATCGGATGACGCCGCCGTGGTGCTTGAAAACCGCCGCCGGGTCGCCGACCATCTCGGTGCCAGAACGGGCCACGTGGTCACGCTCTATCAGGTGCATGGCACAACGGCCCTGGCTGTAACTGCTGCGCCATCGCGCGATCACCTGCCCAAGGCCGACGCCGTCGTCACCTCAACACCGGGGCTGGTGATTGGCG
>JANMOL010000208.1:0-7744 GCA_031369245.1 Hyphomicrobium sp.
GCCCGCCGCGTGGCGCGCGGCTGACGATTGCCGTTGAGACGCTGGGCACGCTCAGCGCCGATCAGCGGCCGCGCACGGTCCGCGTGCGCACCATGTCAACCCCGCCGCCGATGTCGGCCGGTGATCGGATCCGCATCAAGGCCAGCCTGTCGCCACCGGCAAGGCCGGCCTTGCCCGGCGGCTTTGACTACGCGCGCACGGCTTGGTTCGAGGGGCTCGGCGCTGTCGGCTACGCCTTTGCAAAGCCCGTTGTCGAAACCGCTGTGTCTGACAGCGCCTGGCGCGGGACGGGCAGCCGGGCCATCGAAGCGCTGCGCCAAGCGATCGGCGCGCGTATCAAGGGCGAGGTGACGGGAGAGCCCGGAGCGATAGAGACAGGTATAATAAAGGGCGATCGAGGCGGCATCGCGGATGCCACCAATGCCGCCTATAAAAACTCAGGGCTGTTCCACATTCTATCGATCTCCGGCTTGCACATGGTCATCATGGCGGGCGCGGTGTTTTTTTCGATCCGGTTGCTGCTCGCCGCAGTGCCCTCGATCGCTCTGCGCTTCCCGATCAAGAAATGGGCAGCAGTGGCTGGCATCATTGCAGCACTCGGCTATCTGGCGATCTCGGGCGGCGCGTTTGCAACCGTGCGTTCCGCCGTCATGATCGTGGTGATCTTTACAGCGGTTTTGCTCGACCGGCCGGCGCTCGCGCTGCGCAACGTCGCGCTGTCGGCGCTGCTGATCCTGGCGATTTTTCCCGAGAGCCTGTTCGACGCCGGTTTTCAAATGTCGTTTGCCGCCGTCACCGGGCTGGTTGCGACCTACGAAGAAGTTCGCCGCCGCGCACAGCGCTCATCCGAGCCTCATCCGGTTGTGCGCATCCTCATGTTCTTTGGCGGGATTGTGTTTTCAACGCTTGTCGCCAGCGCCGCCGTCGCGCCGTTTGCGGCCTATCATTTCCACCAGAGCCAGCAATATGCCGTGCTCGCCAACCTGCTGGCGATCCCGGTCTGTAATCTTGTGGTGATGCCGGCGGCCCTCGCCGCGTTATTGCTCATGCCGCTCGGTTTGGAATGGGCGGCGCTGTGGGTCATGGGCGCTGGCATCGGCATCATGACGTGGTGCGCCAACCTCGTCGCGACACTGCCAGGCGCCGTTGGGCACATCCCGGCATTTCCTGCAGTGGCCTTTGGCCTGATGATTGGCGGCGGCCTATGGCTGTCGCTTTGGCACACGCGGATGCGCCTGTTAGGGGCTGGTGCCGCACTCGCGGGCCTCGCACTCGCGCCGTTCATGCCGCGGCCGGACGTGCTGATTGCGCGCAGCGGCGAACTGGTCGCGATGCGGGGCGCGGACGGTCAATTGTCGGCGCTGCCAGCGCGCCAGGCCAAATTTGAGCTTGAGCGCTGGCTGGAGCATGACGGCGACGCACGGCCGTCGGCCAGCGTGCAAAAGGCAGCAGGCTTCGCGTGTGACGGGGCAGGCTGCACGGCCGACGTCAAAGGTGTCACGCTGGCCGTCGCGCGCCATGCAGCCGCCGTGCGCGATGACTGCGCCCGCGCCGGGATCGTAGTGCTCAACGTGCCGCGCCCGGCCTCATGTGATGGTCCGCAGGCGATCGTCGATGTGTTCGATGTTTGGAATTTCGGCACCCATGCCGTCTACATTGAGGAACCCCGCGACGGCGGGCCGCCGCTGATCCGCATCGAGACGGTGGCGGCGCGTCGCGGCGAGCGGCCGTGGTCAGTGCTGCCGATCAGACCGTTGGCTAGGCCGGTTGTTGCGCCGGCTATAGCCCCGCTCATCGCCCAGCCGGGCGGCGCGGCAGACCGGCGCCCGCAAGCCTACAAGTCCCCACAGCGCTCGTTGGAATTGCCGCCAACACAATCCGCTGCAGCGCCCGCCCCGGAGGCCGAAGAGCCAGTGCCGGAGGCCAAAGTGCCAGTGCCGGAGGCCGCAGCTAGAGCCGATCCCGAACAACCCGAACCGGGCTCCAGTCCCGATGCTGATCCCGGCGAACAGCCAGAAACCCCCGATCAATAGCGCCGCATCAGCCCGACCAAGCGGCCCTGAATGTCGACCTGATCAGGTCCAAAAATGCGCGTCTTGAATTCGGGGTTAGCGGCTTCGAGCGCAATCGTCGAACCCTTCTTGCGCAACCGCTTGAGGGTCGCTTCTTCCTTCTCGACGAGGGCAACAACGATGTCCCCGTTCTCGGCGCTGTCGCACCGGCGGATAATGACGGTGTCGCCGTCGTGAATGCCCGCTTCGATCATCGAGTCACCCTTCACCTCGAGCGCGAAGTGTTCGCCATTGGTCAGCAGATCCGGCGGACAGGCGATATCATGCGTGTGGTTTTGAATGGCGCTGATCGGCGTGCCAGCCGCAATCCGGCCCATGACTGGCACCGAAACCGTGCGGGCGTCGATGATGTGCGATGGCGGCGACGTAAAGCTGGCTTTTGGCGGGCCCGAGCCCTCAATAACGCTCGGCTGGAAACCGCGTGGCCGGATTTCACCGGCAGCGGGCGCCTGGTTCTCCGGCAGTTTGATGACTTCAATGGCTCGGGCGCGGTGCGGCAGGCGGCGAATAAATCCGCGCTCGACGAGCGCCGTGATCAAGCGATGAATACCCGACTTGGATTTCAGATCGAGCGCGTCCTTCATTTCGTCGAACGACGGCGGCACGCCGCGCTCCTGCATCCGGTCGTGGATGAAAAGAAGCAGCTCTTTCTGTTTCTCAGTGAGCATGGCGATCTCGATCTTGTGGTGATGGCGGCGCGGGACCCAACCCTTACCGTCTCACTGGTGCACGACACCCGGGCCGCAGGACGCGACTCCGGTACAAATCATGTCTGTACACTACACGTTCCTATATCGTTCCACAAGCGATGTTTTGTGGCACGGCGGCCGGCCGCGAACCGTCGAGGTGGCGGTGGCCTGACAGTGGTCAGCGGCTGGATTGGACCGGTGGTGGACTTGCCGTACTGAGGCTGCCCTTCTGGCCGAAATAGCCGCTCCACGCAAACCAGTAGGCGATGTGTCCGGGCAGCCGCGCCAGGGTCTTGCCATCCGGCCCAACGAGCGCGTCTTCCGTGACAGTCCAAACATCGGCCCCGTGCAAAACCTGCTCTAAGGTCGCGCCCTTCGTGAACACCAAGCCGTCTGAGCGGTAGGCTCGCACCGTGCGGGTTGCAGCATTGCCAGCCAGCACCACGCCAAGCACCCCGGCGTGATCATTGATGACGGCGCCGCCCTCGAACAGCGCCAACGGCCAAGCCATCTCAATGGCCGACGAGCGAAGCGCGAACACAAAGTCTTTCTGCTGCAAGCGCGTTTGATCGACGTTGACGGGAAACATCAGATTGGGGCTTGCAAAGTACGCCCCGTAGGCCGCGCCAGTCCCGTAGTCGCGCTGGTGGCCGGTCTCCAAAGCCAGCACTTTGGTTTCGGGATGCCGTGCTTTCCAGTCGGACCACGGCGTAATGACCACCGGGCGGGTCTTGAGCTCGATGCCGGATCCGGTCAGCGCGCCGACCACCGGGCGGCCCGTGAACTGGTTCCACAGCGAGTGTGTGCCGGTGTCGTACATCAGTTTGTTGGAGCGAAAAAGAAAGCCGCTTGAGCCGAAGACAAACGGCGACGGCTGGCCGGGCACGGTTGTTTCAAACAAAATGCCCGAGCCGCACAACGTGCAATAGGCCAGGCTGACCGGCACGCCGCCGATCACGTCGTTGAACATTTCGTGCCAATCCATGATGCGCAAGGGATAGGCACGGATATCGCCGTTGATGGCAGCCCCAAACACCAGATCGCTGTCGTTGAGATAGGTCGCAGCCTGCGCCTCGATCAGCTTGGGGTTGGTGAGTGCTGGAATGCCATCCTTGATGACGCCGCCCCAGGTGATTTCTTCAAGCCGGATGTCGTGCTTGGGCTCGCCCGCGAGGAAAACGTTGAAGTTCGGGTCGATCAGTTCATAGACGCGCGCTTGCAGTTTGGAAAAGCCGGCAAGCGTGCCGGTCTCCGGGTGGGCTTCCTGCCACCGCATCCAGTCATCCCAACCCGCACCCGGCCGCGCGCCGGTCAGCGTTTCCAGTGCAGCGATGATCGGCTTTTCATCATCGCTGGTGAAGCGCAGGGCCAAGATCAAAATCGCTGCTGCCGATGGCTTGCCGCTGTTGACCAGTGCCTCGATCGCCGTGCGGCGCTGCTCGGGCGGGCCGGAAAATAGCGCGAAGGCACCCCGTGCCAGCGCTTCGGGATCATCGGCTGAGCGCGCAGGCGCTGCAGCAGCGAGCGCGATCAAAAGTGCGATAAACCAGCGAAACATGAAATCCTCCTGGCTGAGGTTCGCTGGCCGGCGGGGGAGTGTTACGGGCAATACCGGGCGGAACGCCGGGTATCTGGAAAACAGCCAGCCCAGCTGTGGGCAATCCGCTCGCCCCAGACCTATATATAACTTGGCGTGGCACTGTTGACCGAGCGCTGCGACGAAGGAGCGATGCTGTGAGTTTTCTTAATTGGCAAAGAAGCGCCCGGCCTGCATTGATCGTGGGCGTCCTCGCGGCCATGCTGGCAGCCGCCCTCGCAGCCATGCTGGCAGGCGGCGATCGTGCTGGTCAAAGCCCCGTATCCGCCGATCGCGCCACGCGCTTGCAGACGACGATCGCGGACGTCGCCGCGCGCTGGCCGAAGCAGCGCCACATCACGCCACAAGACCTCGCGCACTTGATGCATGACGATGCCGCCATGATCTTCGACGTTCGCGGACCGGAGGAATATGCGGTTAGTCATCTTGAAGGCGCGATCCGCGTCGATGCCGGCATCACGCCTGCGGCTTTTCTGAGCGAAAACGCGTCAGCGCTGAATGGCAAACTCGCGGTGTTTTATTGTTCCGTCGGCGTCCGCAGCTCAAAGCTCGCCGAGCGCGTTGGAGACACAGCCTTCAAAGCCGCCGGCGCAACCGGCAGCGCCAATCTCGCGGGCGGAATTTTCGCTTGGCACGGGCAAGAGCGCCCGCTGGTCGATGCCAAGGGTGCTACGTCATTCGTGCACGGCTACGACCGGACATGGAGCCAGCTCATCAAGCGCCAGGAGTTGATTTCAAACGACGCGAAGAAGTGAGTGGCCGGGCGCGCTATTCTCCCCGCCGTCTGGGCATGAACGCTAAGCGCTCGAGCAAGTGGCTGTCCTGCTCGTTCTTGATGAGGGCGCCCGCCAGCGGCGGGATCAGCTTGCGCGGATCGCTTTCGCGCAGCAGCGCTGGATCGATATCGTCGGCCAACAGCAGCTTCAACCAATCCAGCAGCTCTGAGGTCGACGGCTTCTTTTTCATGCCGGGCACGTCGCGCAGCTCATAGAAGACGCGCAACGCTTCGCCGACCAGCCGGCCCTTGAGCCCTGGAAAATGCACCTCGACGATTTGGCGCATCGTGTCGGCGTCCGGGAACTTGATGAAGTGGAAAAAGCAGCGCCGCAGGAAGGCGTCCGGCAATTCCTTCTCGTTGTTTGAGGTGATCATCACGATCGGCCGGGTTACCGCTTTGACGGTCTCGCCGGTCTCGTAGACGAAGAATTCCATGCGATCGAGTTCCTGCAACAGGTCGTTGGGGAATTCGATGTCGGCCTTGTCGATCTCATCGATCAGCAGGACGCAGCGCTCCGTGCGTGTGAACGCGTCCCACAGCTTGCCTCGCTTGATGTAGTTGGCGATATCCTTGACGCGTTCATCGCCGAGCTGGCCATCTCGCAGGCGCGAAACCGCATCATATTCGTAGAGCCCCTGCTGGGCCTTGGTGGTCGATTTGATGTGCCATTCGATCAGCGGCACGCCGAGTGATCGCGCGACTTCGGCGGCCAGCACCGATTTGCCGGTGCCGGGCTCGCCCTTGATCAGCAGCGGACGCTGGAGCGTGATGGCGGCGTTGACCGCAATCTTGAGATCACCGGTGGCGACGTAGGTTTTGGTGCCTTCAAACTGCATGGCGGGTTTTCGGGTCCTTAAGAGGTGCGAGTGGACGGTAAGCGGCGCGGCAGCTGCCAGCAAGCGCGAGCCGCCAAGATGCCAACGGCCGGCGCGGGCAGGGTGCTCGCTCTGCCGCCTCTGCAACTTGAGGGTGCGGTCGTGCGGCCGCGACGCTTTTGCGCGACGATACGCCCCGCAACCGTGCCCTGGAAGCCCAAAGGGCCCGCCAGTTTACCGTCATTGTGCTCTCCAAGTGGCAACTAAACGTTTGTCCTGTCATACGTTTTTGGCAACGTGATGGGCTTGGGCCAGCGCCCTCAGTGCTTGACTTGAGCGCTGTCCCGCCTAAATACGGTGCGGCTAAATCGGCGGGCTCGAGTCGCAGCGTAACGCGGCTTACCCGACGATCCATCTGAACCGCACACGGTGCCTCAGGGGAGGCCGACGATGAGCAAGAAACCGGCGGCGAAAGCCAGCCCGTCTAAAACAAATGGCAAGGCGGTCGCCGCCAGCAAACCCGCGCCCGTGAAGCCCGCGCTGGGGAAACCGGCGAAGGCCGCGCACGCCGCGCTGGCAAAGCCATCGGCTGGAAAACAGCTAACCGCGAAATCTCTGCCCGCCAAAGCTGCCGGTGTAAAGGCCGCGGTGAGTAAGTCCGCGCTGGCCGCCAAGCCAGCCGCAAAAAAGCCTGCGTCGCAGATCGTTGTGCCGCCACCGAAGATCGCTGCCAAAGAAGCTCCAAAACAGCCGCCTGCGCGTACGCTAGCCACGACTAAAGTATCGGCGTTGAAGAAAACCGAAGGGTTATCCAAGAAAATGGCGGCGCGGGCAAAGACGTCAGATATCGTTCTGCCGCCGGGCTACCGTCCGTCGGACGACGAGCCCTTCATGAACGAGCTGCATCGCGCGTACTTCCGCAAGCGGTTGCTCGAATGGAAGGAGGACATCCTCCGGCAGACGCGCGAGACACTGGCGATCCTGCATGAAGATTCAACCCAGCACGCCGATCTGGCTGACCGCGCGACATCGGAAACCGATCGCGCTACGGAGCTGCGCACGCGCGATCGCCTGCGCAAGCTGATCTCCAAAATCGATGCAGCACTCGGCCGCATCGAAGACGGCAGTTACGGCTATTGCGAAGATACCGGCGAACCGATCGGCTTGAAGCGGCTCGATGCCCGCCCGATCGCCACCCTGTCCGTCGAAGCCCAAGAGCGCCACGAGCGCCGCGAGAAGGTCTACCGCGAGGAGTAGCGGGCGGCGGCGAACGTCTTGCGCAGTCGCAGGATCGTGTGTCACCGCAGCCAACGGCATACCCATGCACATTCGTCATCCTCGCACGAGCTGGGCCGCAGCCGTGTCGCGGCGCAACGATCCAGCACAAGACTCCCTGTCGTGATGTCGAGCCATCACTGCCGAACGCACAATCGTGCCTTCGGCGCTTAGTGCGCTGGATCCTCGACCCAACTCGCAGGCTCGCCGTCTTGAGGATGACGACACCTCAACTTGCGTTCCCGGACGCTGCGACGGCGCAAAGCGCGGCCGCGGCGATCCGGGATCGCGTCGGTTGCAATTGAGCACGATGCCGAGGGGACGTGATCCCGGCTCTGCGTCTTGCCGCTGACGCGCCAAGACTGCGGCCGGGAATGCAAGTGGTGGGAGATTGCGCTTCTATTGCGATCGCTCTATTCGCTGCTGCCTGCTGCCTGCTGCCTGCTGCCTGCTGCCTGCTGCCTGCTGCCTGCTGCCTGCTGCCTGCAGCTGCGTCCGCAACTGCTCGGTGATCGCGC
>JANMOL010000271.1:0-1707 GCA_031369245.1 Hyphomicrobium sp.
CGCTGACCGATGCGCTGCTGGGCACCATCGGCAACGGCGACATCGGCCAACACTTCCCGCCGAGCGATCCGCAATGGAAAGGCGCAGCGTCGGTTCTGTTTTTGGAAGACGCCGCGCGCCGGGTGGCTGCCCGCGGCGGGCGGATCATCAACGTCGATGTGACGATCCTCGCCGAAGCGCCCAAGGTCGGGCCGCACCGGGACGCTATGCAGGCCGCGATCGGCAAAGCGCTTTGCTTGTCGCCGGATCGGATCGGCATCAAGGCCACGACAACGGAGGGCCTGGGCTTTGTCGGCCGGCGCGAGGGCATCGCCGCGATGGCGAGCGCAACCGTACAACTGCCAGCGGACAAGAGGTGAGTGTGTGCCGTGCTGCGCTGGCTGTCGCGAGCTTTGAGTTGTATACGGGCGTGATGCGCCATAACCGGTGTTGATGCGCGATTGCCACGCTGACCCTCGTTGACCCTCCAGACAGAATCGCGGCATCAAGTCATGACGTGGTTGTATTGCCACGAACTCCGCGGGAGCCGACATGAACATCATGCCCCAAAATCTCGATCGCAGACCGGCCGATACCGCAATCAGCGCCATCGCCGAGGCGACATCCGAGACATGCCTTGCAACCCGCGTTCGCCAGTTGTCGCGTATTGTTACGCGCGTCTACGATGATGCCTTGCGCCCACTCGGCATCACCGCGAGCCAGTATACCTTGCTCGCTCAGCTTGCCGCACGTGACAGCATCACGGCTGTCGAGATCGGTCACGAACTCGACATTGAGAAGTCGACACTCTCGCGCAACCTCAAGCGCTTGCTCGCGCTTGGCCACATCATTATGGATCCGCCCGCCGGACGACGCGGCCGCGGCTTGCACCTGACGCCCAAGGGTCAAGCTGTACTCAAGGATGCCTATCCGGTTTGGCAGGACGCGCAGAAAAAGACAGTCGGGGCGATGGGCTCCGGCAGTCGCGACGTACTAGATGGCCTCCTCTCCCAGGTCGAGTGCTTGGCGGCGGCCTAATCAGCCCGCTGCGTGTTGATCTTTCTCTCTCTAGATCGCCTTAATTGTACTAAAGATTAGGGAGCGCTTTGCCCAAAGCGCTCCCTACGTCTTTTTGCGGGCGCCTGTCATAAGGGCGAGGGTTTGATCAGAGAGGATAAGGCACATGTTTTCTGCCGACCTTCTCGACGCCGCTCAGCACTTGCTGACCGAATTCCGGTCCAAGGGCTTGCGCTTAGCAACGGCTGAGAGTTGCACCGGCGGATTGATCGCGGCCGTGCTGACCGAAATTCCAGGATCCTCAGACGTCGTCGAGCGCGGGCTAGTGAGCTATTCAAACGAGGCCAAGATCGAACTGCTGGGTGTGCCGAAAGCCGTCATCGACCGCCATGGCGCGGTCAGCGCTGCGGTTGCGGTGGCGATGGCTGATGGTGCGCTGCGCCACGCCCACGCCGATATCGCGGTCGCCGTCACCGGCATCGCTGGACCGGGCGGAGGCAGCCCGCAAAAACCGGTCGGACTTGTCTATATTGCCGTTGGCCGGCGCAACGGCACGCCGGTGGCGCAGCGCTTTGCGTTTGGCGAAATTGGCCGCAGCGAGATCCGGCTTGCGACCGTGCGCGAAGCCATATCGCTGCTGAGGGAGAGCGCACACCTCGCCGGCCAGACGTAGCATCGCAGAACCGCACTGAGGGCAAAAACGGCGATTGT
>JANMOL010000274.1:0-3054 GCA_031369245.1 Hyphomicrobium sp.
CCGTGCGACACGAATGTTAACGGCAAGCTTTGCCGTAGCCGCCGCAGCCGCTTTAACCGGTGTGCCCGCTCAAGCCGCCGCGCCTGAATCGCCCGACCCTATCAAAATTGCGTTGTTCGATTGGACCAGTGTCAATCTCAACGCAAAGATCCTCGGCGGCATCCTGGCGAAGCTTGGATATACGGTCGAGTATCCAACCGCAGACTATCTCTCAAGCCTAACGACTGGACTTACCAATGGTGATGTCACGGTCGGCGTGGAGTACTGGGACACGACCGCTGGCGAGGCGATGAAGGCGTCCGACGCCACGGGCCAAACGGAGCGATTTTAATCGGGTCGGGCGATTCAGGCGCGGCGGCTTGAGCGGGCACACCGGTTAAAGCGGCTGCGGCGGCTACGGCAAAGCTTGCCGTTAACATTCGTGTCGCACGGAAATTCATAACAGTTCACTCCTGATCTAAGCCAAGCCAAAAGTTCACCTGAGAGCGAATTCGCGGCCTCTCCCAGCGAAAGTGTCGAACGCGCATCTTGCGAAGTCAACGTCCGGCAACATCCAAATTGCGGTCAAACGGCCTATGAAAAAGCCACGAGATCGATCTGACCGCCAAACCTGAGTGCGGCCGTCCATCGGGTGCGATGCAAAATTTTGACAGGGTGCATTGCAACCAGCAGCCGCTTGATATGGGCCCGTCTTGATCTGGAGCCAGCTATGACACGGGGTCAGTCCCATCATGCCCGCACCCGTTCAGATCCAGGGTCAAAGAATGGCCGGAGCGAGACCTCGGCCGCGAAATGTTCGGTCGCGATTTCGACGTCAAAGCGTCCGCGCTCGACAAATTCAGCCGTTACGCCATCCGCATTGCCTATGTATCCCATACCAACCGCCGATCCGAGGCAATAGCCTTCACTGCCTGATGTGATGCGGCCAACCAGGACACCGTCGCGGTAAATGGGCTCGTCGTGGAAAAGAAATGGCACCGGGCTTTTCATCCGCACGTGAACCAGGCGTGTCGGCAAGGACAAACTTTTTTGGGCAGCTATGGCGGCGCGGCCAATAAAATCTTGTGTCTTGGCGAGGGCAACGGCAAAACCGAGACCAGCTTCATAGGGCGTATGAGCGGGCGAAATGTCGTGCCCCCAGTGGCGATAGCCCTTCTCAGAGCGCAATGAATCCAAGGCATGGTAACCCGCGAGCCGCAACCCTAGACCCTCGCCAGCGCGCTCGATGGCCTCAAACACTGACACCATGAACTCGGTTGGAATGTACAATTCCCAGCCCAGTTCGCCAACGTAGGTGACGCGGAAAGCGTAGGCCATCGCGTATGCGACTTCGATCTGCTGCATACTCGCAAAGGGAAACGCAGCCGTGCTCAAATCCGACGGCGTCAACTGGGCCAGAATCTCGCGCGACTTCGGTCCCATCAGCGACAGCACCCCATAGGCCGATGTCATATCGATGATCGCGGCATTGGCCGCAGGTGATAGCTGACGATTAAGCCAGTTCAGGGTGCGTACCTGGTTGGCGGCCGCATCGATCACCCAAAAGCAATTGTCCGATAGGCGTGTGACGGTGCAATCGACTTCGATACCGCCGCGTTGATTGAGCATCTGGGTGTAGACGATGCGGCCGACGGGTCCGCCGACGTCATTAGCGCACAGACGCTGTAGCTCTGCTTCTGCATCGCGGCCCTGTACTTGGAATTTGGCGAACGACGACAGGTCAAAGAGCCCCGCACGCTCGCGCACAGCCATATGCTCTTGACGGACGTGTTCGAACCAGTTTTGACGGCCCCAGGCGTAGTCGTACTGAGGCGAGACACCGGCGGGGGCATACCAGTTAGCCCGCTCCCATCCAGCCGTCTCGCCGAAGCAAGCGCCACGCGCGGCGAGCTTATCGTGCAGCGCCGTCCGTCGGATGGGACGCGCAGTTTCCATCTGCCGGAACGGCCAGTGCATACCGTACAGCAGGCCGAGGCTTTCGCCGATACGGTCATGCAGGAACCGGCGATTGACTTGGAAGCGCGGGAACCGGGCGATATCGACTTCCGACAAATCCATCTGCGGTTCACCGCTGGTGATCCACTCCGACATGGCACGGCCAACACCGGCTGCGCTGAGAATGCCTTGCGAGTTGAAGCCAGCGGCCACGAATAGGTTGCGGACTTCAGGCGCTTCGCCAAGCACGAACTTGTTGTCGGGCGTAAAGCTCTCGGGCCCATTCATGAAGTGGCGAATTTGTGCCTGTTCGAGGCACGGCACCAGATCAATGGCGTTCTGCATCGGCAGTGCGAAGTGATCCCAATCCTCTGGCAGTTCTACAAATTCTGACGGCAGCGGAATGTTTGCAACGGGCAATGGTTTTCCCTGCGGTTCAAATGAACCGACGACGAACTTGCCTGCGTCTTCCTTGATGTAGACGTATCCATCGGTATCGCGGATGACCGGCAAGCCTGGGGTCACCCCTTCAATCGGCGCGGTCGTGACGTACATATGTTCGGCGGCATAGAGCGGCACATGAACGCCAGCCATTTGGGCAAGATCGCGCGTCCACAAACCCGCACACAGCACGAGCTTTTCGCAACTGAGATGGCCCTGCGATGTTTCAACGCCAGTGACCGCACCGTTCTTTTGCGTAACGCCTGAGACGGCAACACGCTCAAAAAGCTTTCCCCCGCGGTTGCGCGCACCCCTTGCCAAGGCCATCGTCGTATCGACTGGATTGGTTTGGCCGTCGGCTGGAATGAACAGCCCGCCAACGACGCGGCTCTTGTCTATCAGCGGGTGACGCTTGGCCACGCCCTCGGGCGAGAGCACGTCGGCTTCAATGCCAAAACACTTGGCCAGAGAGGCCATTCGCTTGATCTCATGGAACCGTTCTGGCGTCCGAGCGACCGGCAGACTGCCAACGCGCTTGAAGCCCGTGGCTTGTCCCGTCTCCTGCTCAAGAACCTCGTAAAGATCAGACGAATACCGGCACAGTTCTGTCAGTGTGCGCGTCGATCGAAGCGACATCACCAGGCCCGCGGCATGCCAGCTGGTGCCAGATGTCAGCGT
>JANMOL010000307.1:0-2489 GCA_031369245.1 Hyphomicrobium sp.
GTTGTGCGCCTCGATGCCAGCCGCAACGAGGTCGTTGTCGGACCACGCGCCGCGTTGACCACCACCGGCCTTATGCTACGCGATACCAACTGGCTCGGGGACAAACCGTTGACGAATATCGCGGCCGATGGACTCGAGCTCTATGTTCGGCTGCGGTCATCGCAGGTGCCGCGCGCCGCAACGCTCTATGCGGACAGTTCGGCGGCGTGCCGGGTGCTGCTGGCGGACGGCGAAGAAGGCATTGCGACGGGCCAAGCCTGCGTGTTCTACGCCGATAACTCGGCCGAGGCACAAATTCTGGGCGGCGGCTGGATAGCGAAAACGTTAAAGGACGACGGCTTGGCGCGTGACACGCGCGGATCCGCCGAGGGCGTCAGCGCAGGCGTGTAGTTTCGAGCTTTTGATTTCAAGCGCTGACGAGCAGTTGAAAATGGAGATTTCCGGTGAGATATAATAAGTCATCGAGCCGCACAGCGCACGCAAGCCATAGCGCCGGTTCGCGCGCGGCCGCGTTGCCGGCAGGCGGCATCAACGCCCACCAGATGGACGAAAATGCAGTGCGCGATGCCTATCGCCGCTGGGCGCCAGTCTACGATTATACCTTCGGCTTTGTCTCAACGGCCGGTCGCCGTCACGCTGTTGAACTGATCAACGCCAGCACCGGCAAGGTTCTTGAAGTTGGCGTCGGCACCGGGCTGTCGCTGCCCGAATACAAATCGCACCTCGACATCACCGGCATCGACCTGGCGCCCGAGATGCTCGAAAAGGCCCGTGAGCGCGTTGCCGCTGAAGGCCTGAAAAACGTCTCGGGTCTACGCGAAATGGACGCCAGTGACCTGCAGTTCCCTGACGCCTCGTTTGATTCCGTCGTCGCGATGTACGTCATCACGGTTGTACCCGATCCGGAAAAAGTCATGCGCGAGCTGGCCCGGGTGGTGAAGCCCGGCGGACAGGTCATGCTGGTCAATCACTTCAGCCAAGACGACGGCGTGCGCGGCTGGGTTGAGCGCCGCATGGCGCCGTTCGCCGATCTTGTCGGCTGGCACTCGGTGTTTGACGTATCGCGCGTGATGGTGTGCGAAGACCTGAAGCTGGTCGAGCGGAGCGCGCTGCGGCCCTGGGGCCTGTTCACGATGATGCGCTTCCGCAAGCAGGCCAACGCCGATCACCAGGCCATGGCTGCCGAATAAACCAGCATGGCCGGGGTTGCTACGAAATCGTTGCGAATTTGGGATTAGTTGACAGGTGTTGGCCCCGGTACCTATAGACGGGGGCTTCGCCGCACATCGGCGGATGCGTGTAGCGGGATAGCTCAGGTGGTTAGAGCGAAGGTCTCATAATCCTTAGGTCGGCGGTTCAAGTCCGCCTCCCGCTACCAAATTTTTCGATCACCTCAATCGTCAACGCGCGCCGGCCACCGCCCTTACCGTTCGTAGGGATCATAACGCTCGCCGTAATAACGATTGTTCCACCACGGCCGGCGCGGCAGATCCCGCTCGACCAAACGGGGACGAGCCACGGAACGCGCAATGGGTCGCGCAATCGGGCGCGCGGCCACAACGCCGCCGCCGCGCAGCGAATGCACCACGGTCACCTGCGCACCGACCTGCACCAGCGCTGCGAGATGCAGCACGTTCTGGTTCAGCATCCGGAAGCAGCCCGACGATTCCGCCTTGCCGATCGACTTGGGATCGTTGGTGCCGTGAATACGGTACAGCGTGTTGCCAAGATAGATCGCCTTCGCGCCCAGCGGATTGCGGATGCCGCCCAGCATTTTCTCCGGCAACTCCGGCTTACGCTGGCGCATGTCCGCTGGCGGATACCAATCCGGCCAATCCTGAATGCGCGAAACTTTTTCGGTGCCGGTCCACGAAAAACCATCGCGCCCAACGCCGATCGGGTAGGCAAACGCCGTTGTCGGTCCGGTGACAAAATACAGTTTGCGGGCGCCGGTATCGATCACGATCGAGCCTAACGGATAGCCTGCACCAAACACCACCTTCGGGGGAGCAACTGGCACAATGCCCGGCCGCCCTCCACCGTCAGCTTGCAGCTGGCCGCCGGCGTTTCTGTCAGCATCCTGGTCTTGGTTCTGCTCGAGCGCACGCTCGCGCGGGCGATAGGCGTCGCGATCGTCATCATCTTGGTCGCGGCGATTTTCATACCCGCTGTCAACGCCGTCATCGCGATCCTCGTCGCGCCACTGCTCGTCACGGCGCACATCGCGCGGCCGGTCATACCGGTCATCTTGGCGGCTATAGCGGTCCTCATAGCGCCCATCGGTCGGATCGGGCGTGCGCGGGATCGGACGCCGGGCGCGCGGCCCATCCCATAGCCCCCATTCCGACATCTCTTGGGCCGGTGCAGCGGCCGGTGCCACGGCCAGCCCTGACGTCACAGCGAGCGCCATTGTGAGGCCTTTGAGTGCCATCCGGGGCAACATGATGAGATATCCCATAAAGCGATGCTAACGCAGCAGCTTTGCCAAT
>JANMOL010000311.1:0-1656 GCA_031369245.1 Hyphomicrobium sp.
CAGACAGTGCTCTTCGAGCAGGGCCTGGGCCTCGGGCCCGACGATGGCCTGTACATAGCAGCACGGGCGCACCTTGCCCTGAATAAGCAGCATGCCCTTGCGAATGAGCAGTTTTGGCGCCTGCATAGTGACTGATCCTACCGACAACACCTGATCCCTGACGTGATCCCTGGCAGCAAACGTACCCGCCGTTGGTTTCAAAACGGCCGTACAATTGTTCGCAATTTTATCGATTTGCCGCTCAACCCGCCCAACGCGGGAACCAGGCCATGCCCGCCGCGTTACAGCCACAGTGCAATACATCCAAGAGGACGCGGCCAAAATGGGCATGTTCAAATCCGCCGACGGTACCGATATTTACTACGAAGATATCGGACGCGGTCAGCCGCTGGTCTTCATTCATGGCTGGCCGCTGTCAGCGGCAATGTGGGAGTACCAGGTCGTGCCCCTCACGGAAGCCGGCTTCCGCTGCATATCCTACGACCGTCGCGGCTTTGGGCGCTCAGGCAAGGACAGCTCGTCGTACGATTTCGCGACCCTGGGGCAAGATTTAGCCGACCTGCTCAAAGAGCGTGATGTTCACGATGCGACGCTCATTGGCTTTTCAATGGGTGGCGGCGAAGTCGTTGAATATTTGACCCGCCACAATCGTGATCGCCGCGTCTCACGGGCCATGCTGGTGTCGTCGATCGCGCCCTTCATGTTGAAGTCCGCTGACAATCCCGATGGCGTCGACGGCAGCGTGTTCAAGGACATGCTCACCGGATTGCGCCAGGACCGGCCCGGCTTCCTGACCGATTTTGCAGAAAAGTTCTTCGGCGTCGGCTTGTTGTCGTCTCCCGTCAGCATGCCGATGCTGGCCGCTAACTGCGAAGTCGCCATGACCGCCTCCGCCGTTGCCACACTCGCCTGTCTCCACACATTTTCATCAACCGACTTGCGCGAACAATGCCGGGCGATCGATGTTCCCATCCTCGTCATTCACGGCGATTCCGACGCGACCGTTCCGATTGAAGCAAGCGGGGCCCGCGCTGCAGAAATGATACCGAACGCTGAACTCAAGATTTACGCTAGTGCTCCTCACGGCCTGTTTTATACCAACCGCATCGATCTGAACCGCGATATCGCCGCGTTCGCATCAGATGGCCGGATCGCGCTCGCACAAGCCGCATGACCAGACAGGCCGCATAATCAGACAGGCCGCATGATCAGCTTGACACGCAAAGCGTTCTGACTAGAAGCCTCCTTCTCATCTTACCTGCGTTGTTGGCAGCGATTGAGAAGGAGGTTTGATTCATGAGCGACATCACGCTGACGTTCCCCGATGGCGCGAGCCGCAAAGTTGCCGCCGGCACCACCGGCCTCGAAGTCGCCAAAGGCATCTCGCCCTCGCTCGCCAAACGCACCGTTGCCATGCAACTCGATGGCGTCTTGAGCGACCTGAGCGACGCCATTTCACAAGACGCCAAAATCAATTTTGTGGCCCGCACGGATTCAGCAGCCCTTGAACTCATTCGCCACGACGCGGCCCACGTCATGGCTGAAGCCGTGCAGGCGCTGTGGCCGGGCACGCAGGTGACGATTGGCCCGGTCATCGAAAACGGTTTCTTCTACGACTTCGCCAAGGCTGAGCCGTTTTTGCCGGACGACTTGGCA
>JANMOL010000320.1:0-2240 GCA_031369245.1 Hyphomicrobium sp.
GGCCAAGTCAGGCCAATGCAGGACGACTGGAAATGGGCGGGTCTAGATCTGCATCCGCTTGAAGATGTGCTCCCACAGGAACAGCAGCGCCGTGTCGACCACGCCGACCGCAAGGAACGCCAAGGCGATTGCCTGGATCGAGGATTCCGGCAGACCGAGGTCCTCGCCCCTGACGGAGACCAGCAGTCCGGCGACGATGCTAAGAAGAGCGAGTGCCGCAAATACGACTTGGACGAACTTCAGCGAGCGCGAACGCTCGCGGGCGATCTGGTCCATGGGCAAAGGTCCTCAACGCGATACAAGCTGCACCCCAGCAGCGCTGAGCTTAACCCGGGCAGAAGCCGCGGTGAAGCATAATTTAACGTTTCGTTAAGTGCGCTCAGCGAGCTGCCGCAACATGGCCTGCTGCAGCGCAGGATCAGCTGGAAAATCTTGCCCCATCCACCAGGCTTCGAAGGCCTTAAGGATAACGCCGACGCGCGGCCCGGGAGGTACGCCAAGCGCCAGCACGTCGCTGCCGCTGAAGGGCATCGCAGGCGCTCTCCAGTGGTCCGCCAGCAGGCATTGAGCCCGCCAGGCAGGGTCTGTAGCGGGGGCGTCAGAGCGGGCCCAGGCGGCCCGCGCAGCGCGGTTAAAATCAGCCGCTCCAACACGGTAAACATACGCCCGGGCGGCGGCCTCTGAGCCGCCGGGCTCGAGGCCGGGTTGTGCGCCCTGATGAGACGCCGATGCTGCCTCGAGGGCGTCACGGACGGCACCGGACAGCCGCCAGCGGGCCGCCAGTGCGGCTGCATCATGGCCGTCGCCGGTTGCGAGCACGGCGGCGCGCGTGAGCGGGTCGGGCGGGTCGGCAAGCGCGGTCTCGATCGCCGCCAGCCGCGCCAGATGTTCGGGATGGCCTGCAAAACCGAGCACGGATTTTAGAATGCCGCTGGCCGCCATCACCTCGATGATGGCGGCGGCGCGCTGTGCGGCCAGCAGTTTCATCATTTCGCCGCCAACGCGCTCGGCTGAGAGCTGTGCGAGACCAGACTTCAACGCGGTGCAGGCAGCAAGGCCGTGAGCGTCAGGCGCTGCGCTGCCATAGAGCGCCGTGAAGCGAAAAAAGCGCAGGATGCGGAGGCCGTCTTCGCGGATGCGCTCGGCGGCGTCGCCGAAACAGCGCACGCGTCCGGCCCGCAAGACAGACACTCCGCCGGCGGGATCGAACAGCTGCCCGTCCGCATCGCAATACAAGGCATTGATTGTGAAATCACGACGGCTGGCGTCCTCGGCCCAATCGTGCGTGAAGGCAACGATTGCCCGGCGTCCATCAGTTTCGACATCGCGGCGCAAGGTGGTGATTTCAAACGGCGTGCCGCTGGCGACAACCGTGATGGTGCCGTGGTCGATGCCGGTCGGGTGCGCGCTGAGGCCGGCCGCTGCCGCCAGCCGCATCACGTCGTTGGGCAAGATTTGCGTTGCCAGGTCGATGTCGCCGACGGGCAGATCGAGCAGGGCGTTACGGACCGCGCCGCCAACACTGCGGGTTTCCAGGCCGCTCGGCGCCAGAGCTGCGAAAACGTTTTGCAGGGCGGGGGCACGCAGCCAATCGGCCGTCAAGCGCGGTACCGTTTCCAGCGCACCATTCGATCCGGGCAATGTCGACTTAGGCATCGTTGCATTCTGCCATCACGGCCTTCACTTGGCTGAGGGAATTTTGTGGCCCGGTTCGAGCTGGCCGTCCTTGAACACCGGCGGCGCGTACGTTTCGCCCGGCTGATTGTGCGAGCGCGATGAAAACGCCACCAGGGTGGTCAGCATCAGGCTCGCGCCAAGCACGAACAGGATTGTCAGCGGGGCATCTTTCAGAACCGGCCACACCCCCGGCCAGTCGTTGCGCTTGAACGCGATCCACAAAAGATAAGCGAGCGTCGGCAGCAGGAAGAAAAACACGTTCTCGATGACGATGCGGATCATGCTGCGAAAAGTCTCCTGGACAGCGTGCGAATGATTCCGGCCGTCGCTCCCCAGATATAGCGCCCTTCGTAAGGGATCGCATAGAAGTGCCGCTCGGCCCCGCGCCACACCCGGCTGTCGATCTGGTGATTGGCGGGATCGAGCAGGAAGGCCAGCGGTACTTCAAATACGTCTGCGACTTCGGACGGATCTGGCCGCAGTGTGAAGCCTGGAGTGACCAAGGCGACAGCCGGTGTGATGTGATAGCCGGTGCCGGTTCGATACGGCTCAAGAAATCCGAG
>JANMOL010000335.1:0-5258 GCA_031369245.1 Hyphomicrobium sp.
TCAAGCGCGAGGTTGAGCGAAATGTTACCGCGCGAGAACCGTTTTGCGGCCGCATCCCGCACAGCGCTTTCGATGGCTTCAAGGCCGGGCGGCAAGCGCAAGCGCACATCGAGCCCGCGGCCGTTGACGCTGCGGACTTCCCAGGCCCACGTCAGCCCGTCGGCGGCCCCGTCGGCGCGCGCGAACCCTGTCATGCTGGAGATGGTCATGGCCGCCTGCGCCCGCTTGGGACTATTATCGTGGCTGTCATCGTGGCTTGGCCGGAAGGACACCGGCCGGCCGCAACTTAGCGGGTCCGGTGCGGCGCGCCAACCTGTCCAGGCCGTACCGGGCGGCCGCGTCTGAAGTATTTCTGGGGTTGCCGCTCGTTTTACTGAGCAATCTTCTTTGGCTTGCGCTGAGGCAGCGGAAGTGCGGCCGCACTGGCTGGAGCGACCACGACCGTGCCTGCCGCGCCTGCTGCGTTGCCCAATGAAACTCCGGCTTTGCCCGCTGACGCCGGTTCAGGAGCCGTCAGATCGGTGTTGGCTTCGGGAATAGGGGCGACGTCGGGATCGGGCTCAGCGGCCTTGGCGCTGTCCGCCTTGGCGCCGTCCACCTTAGAGTCGGGCTTGGCGCGTGTCTGTTTTTCGACTTCACGCCATTTCTGGACCGCGGAATTGTGATCTTTCAACGTTTCCGAAAAGACGTGACCGCCCGTTCCATCGGCGACGAAATAAAGATCGGCGGCCTTCGCGGGATTGAGCGCGGCCTCAAGCGCAGCGCGGCCAGGATTTGAGATCGGACCCGGCGGCAATCCATTGATTTGGTACGTGTTGTAGGGCGTCTTCGTGTCGATATCGGTTTTGGTGATGCCGCGCCCGAGCGTGCCAGCACCGCCAGAGATCCCATAAATGATCGTCGGATCCGATTGCAGGCGCATACCCTTCTTGAGACGGTTGTGGAACACCGCGGCAACCCGCTCGCGCTCGGTCGCCTTGCCGGTTTCCTTCTCGACGATGGACGCGAACGTGACCGCGTCCTCGATGCTGCGCAGCGGCAGATCGCCCTGGCGTTTTTCCCACAAGCCCGCCAGCGCTTTGCGCATGGCGGCCTGCATCTGATCGATGATTTCCTGACGCGAACTGCCCTTTGAGAAATTGTAAGTATCGGGCAGCAGCGATCCTTCGGCGGGAATACTGGCAATCTCTCCGCTCAGGCTCGCCTCGGATTTCAGACGCTCGACAATCTGCTGGCTCGTCAGACCTTCCGGCACCGTGACCTTATAAAGAATGGACCGGCCCTCGGACAGCGCTTCCATCACTTGGCGCATCGAGGCTTGTTCTTTGATCTGGTACTCGCCGGCCTTCATTTCGGGAGCTTTCTTGCCACCAAACAGCGAGGCCATCAGATGGCCGCCGACAAAGGTCCAGCGGTTGGCAATAATGCCCTCTTTTTCGAGCCGTTCGGCGATGGCGATGCGTCCCTCGCCTTTCGGGATGACGATCGTGCGGGCGGCTTCAAGCGGGCCCGGCCGCTCATATTGATTGTAGACGGCGAGCCCGATGCCGCTGACCAAAATCATGCCGACCAGCGCGAGCGTGAGAAGAGCGCTGAAAAAACGCACGGTGCCAGCCACCGCCCGCGAGGGTTCACGGGCTTCAAGACCGCGCGGCCGCGATGGCGCGCGGCCTGGCTCCAGGCGCTCTGCGGGACTACGCGCGGCGGCGGTCTTGGTCCGCCCCGTCACGTCCGGCCGTTTGCGTCGATTGCTCATGACTGTGCGAGCACCATTCCCCTAACGAGACCGCCGGTCAGCCCGCAAAATGGGGCCGCGCACCGGGATTTTCAGCGTCTAGGATGGACGCTGTGCAATAAATGTGGCGAAAGCGCGAAAAACCCCGTTCACGCAACACGGCGCAACAACAGAGACGCATTGGTGCCGCCAAAACCGAACGAATTTGACAACACCACATTGATTTCACGTTTTTTCGGTGTGTGCGGTGTCAGATCAATCGGCGTTTCGACCGACGGATTGTCCAGGTTCAACGTTGGCGGAACGATCCCGTCTCGCATGGCCAGGACCGAGAAAATGGCCTCGACGGCACCGGCGGCTCCAAGCAAGTGGCCGGTCGCTGATTTGGTCGATGACATCGACAGCCCGCCGGCGCTGTTGCCAAACAACCGTTCGACGGCGCGCAGCTCCAGCTCATCGCCCATCGGCGTCGATGTCCCGTGCGCGTTGACGTAGTCGACTTCGCTGACACTGGTTTTGCCACGCTCCAGCGCCGCCTTCATGCAGCGGAACGCGCCATCGCCGGTCTCGGACGGCGCGGTGATGTGATAGGCGTCGCCCGACATGCCGTAGCCGATGACTTCCGCATAGATCTTGGCGCCGCGCGCCTGCGCGTGTTCCAGCGTTTCGAGCACCACGATGCCCGCGCCTTCGCCCATGACGAAGCCGTCGCGATCCTTGTCATAAGGCCGCGAGGCTTTGGTCGGATGATCGTTGAAGCCCGTCGAGAGCGCGCGGCAGGCAGCAAACCCCGCCAGAGATATGCGGCAGATCGGGCTCTCGGATCCGCCCGCAACCATCACGTCGGCATCGCCCAGCGCAACCAGGCGGGCCGCGTCCCCGATGGCATGCGTGCCGGTCGAGCAAGCGGTGACCACGGCGTGGTTTGGTCCCTTGAGCTGGTGCTTGATCGAGACGTAACCCGAGGCCAAGTTGATCAGCCGGCCGGGAATGAAGAACGGCGATATGCGCCGCGGACCTTTTTCTTTGAGCAGCAAGGCGGTGTCGGCGATGCCGGACAATCCGCCGATGCCCGAGCCGATCAGCACGCCGGCCCGCTCCTGGGTATCGGCGGTCGTGAATTTCAACCCCGAGTCGGCAATCGCCTGATCGGCGGCGGCAACGGCGTAGATGATGAAATCATCGACCTTGCGCTGCTCTTTCGGCTCCATCCATTCGTCGGCGTTGAATTTGCCGTCGGCAGACGCACCGCGCGGTATGAAGCACGCGATTTGACAGGTGATGTCGGCGACTTCGAATTCTTCGACCCGGCGTGCGCCGCTCATGCCCGCCAGCAGGTTCGACCATGACGCTTCGACACCACAACCGACCGGTGTGACGAGGCCCAAACCTGTAATGACGACGCGGCGCATTCGAGCTTCTCGCCGTTGATTACATGAAGACTAGAAATTGGGGCCACAAAATTGGGGCCAGCGTCCGGTGTCCCGTCAGACTCGCCCCAACACAAAAGATCGATGTCCAGCTGCCGCAGATGCGGCAGGCCCGCTAAGTAACAACCGGCCGCTTACGCAGCGCTGGCGTTCTTTTCGAGAAACTTGACGGCATCTCCGACGGTCAAGATGTGCTCGGCCGCATCATCGGGAATTTCGCACCCGAACTCTTCTTCAAACGCCATCACGAGTTCGACCGTATCCAAGCTATCGGCGCCCAGGTCGTCGATAAAGCTGGCGTTGTCGGTGACCTTGTCGGTTTCGACGCCCAGATGCTCAACAACGATTTTCTTCACGCGCTCTGCGACATCGCTCATCGTCTATCCTCGTGTCTTTCTGTCTCTGGCAAGTCCGACGGCCTGAGCCGCATCGACCTGAATTCTTGTTGATCGCCGGTACCCGGCAGCTGTTCGATCAGCCGCGCGACACCTTCATGTCAAGTTTTACACTTCGGCGCTATCCGAGTCTTTCCAGCCAGAGAGCATGAACATGCCGTGTCCGGCAGGTTGTCCCCAACTTCGAGGCTCAATCGCGCAAAACCTGTCGCAGGCCGGGATTTCCAACCCAAAACCGAGGTGTCGTTAACATACTTCCCCGGGCTTGCAAAGCGAGCGCAACGGCCGAAAATATCCAGGCGCTGGCGTGACAAAAGCGCCGAAAATCGTGCAGGCAGGCACGTTTACCATATCACCCCTGCGCCGCCTCCAGCCTGCTTGCTGGCTGGCCCTGGCCGCCAAAGCACAGAGCGGCGTCAAACGGGCCCGCCTTAGACCATCGCCATGCCGCCGTTGATGTGCAGCGTTTGGCCGGTGATGTACCCGCCCTCGTTGGACGCCAGATACAGGCATCCAGCCGCAATATCGAGCGGTGAGCCAAAGCGCTGGGCGGGGATGATGGCGGCGATTTCGCCCTTCTGCTTGTCGTTCAAGACGTCCGTCATGGCCGTTTGAATGAAGCCCGGCGCGATGCAGTTGGCGGTGATGCCGCGCGAGGCCACTTCGCGCGCCAGCGATTTCGTCATGCCAATCATGCCGGCTTTTGACGCTGCGTAGTTGCCCTGACCCGGATTGCCGAACACGCCCGAGACAGAGGCGATATTGATGATCCGGCCATAGCCGGTCTTCGAGCGCATCATGTGGCGCGACCCGGCCCGGCACAGCATGAACGTCGAGGTCAGATTGACGGCGATGACGTCATCCCATTGCTCGTCTTTCATGACCATGAACAGATTGTCTTTGGTCAATCCGGCGTTGTTGACGATGATGTCGAGACGCCCGCCGAGCGCTTTGACGGCGTCGTCGATCAGCTTTGCGACAGCGGCGCGGTCGGCCAGATCGCACGGCACCACATGAACCCGGTCACCGAGTTCTTTCGCCAGCGCGTCCAGCGCCTCGAGCTTGCGGCCCGAGATGGCGACGGTTGCGCCAGCCTTGTGGAACACGCGGGCAATTTCGGCACCGAGCCCGCCGGTCGCGCCTGTGACCAGTGCTGTCTTACCTGTGAGGTCGAACATGAAGTCTCCTTAAGCGAGTAACGTTGCCAGCGCCGCGTCGATATCGGCCGGTGTGCCAACGCTCATCGCGGTGGCGGTGGATGCGGTTCGTTTAACGAGGCCAGCGAGCACCTTGCCCGAGCCGATCTCGTAGAAATCGGTGATGCCGTGGGCTGCCATATACGCCACGCACTCGCGCCAGCGCACCGTGCCGGTGACTTGCTCGACCAGACGCTTTTTGATCTCATCGGGATCTGAAATGGCGGACGCCAAAACGTTGGCGACGACCGGCACGACCGGGCGGCGCACTTTGACATTATTCAATGCCTCGGCCATTGCATCGGCTGCAGGTTGCATCAGCGCACAATGAAACGGTGCGGACACCGGCAGCGGCACCGCGCGGCGTACGCCGTGGGCTTTGCCGATCTCCATGACGCGATCAATCGCCGCTTTCGATCCCGACAGCACGACTTGCGTTGGCTCGTTGTCGTTGGCGACCTGGCAGACATCACCCTGCGCGGCCTCGGCTGCGACCTTGGCC
>JANMOL010000336.1:0-5741 GCA_031369245.1 Hyphomicrobium sp.
GCCGTCTTTGATGACGGACGCCAGCTGCGGCAAGTGGATCGCGCACACGGGCCGCCCAGACCCAAGCGTTTCGAGCACCGAGAACGGCATGCCCTCGAATTCCGATGTCAGGATGCCGGCGTGAACGTTTGCGAGAATAGACGCCACACCGGCAGCGCTCTGAAAGCCATGCAGGACAGCGATGTCTTCGATCGCGGCGAACTCTGCAAAACGCCGCGGATCACTGGTGCCCATGTAATGGAACTCGACACCCGCGCCGATCTTATCGCGCACCCGCGCAACCGTTTGGAACATCAGGGATGGCACTTTGAACAGATCGAGGCGGCCGGCAAAGGCAATTTTGAAGCCGTCGCGCGGGAACGGCGTTGGCGAAAATCGAGCGGTATCGACCCAGGTTGATTGGGTGTCGATTTTATGAGCGGCAGCCGGATACGTCGCGCGAATGCGCTCGGTGATGATCGGATTGACACACAGAAATTTATCGCAGGCTTTGACGGCCAGCCATTCGTTGACGTTATGGACGTAGCGATAGCTCTTCAGCAAAGAGTCCATTTGCAGCTTCGGCGCGCCCTCGCCATGCAGCATCTGCACGAACGGCACGCCGAGGCCTTTGACGAGGGTTGCAAACTCGACCCGTTGCAGGTCGACGCTGGTGGGCGCTCGCTTGAGCGCGCGGCGGACCGCTGGCAGATGCCGGATCAAGCCCTGCATGAACTGGAAATTGATCGCTCGAGTCTTTGAGGCTCTTGGCGGCTTCGCGCGCCTTATCCTCGGAGTAGTGCAGCACCGGTAAAAATTCGATTTGCTTGCCGCGGAAGGTCTCGCGCGAAACCCGCCCAAGCGGGCGCGTGCCGGTTGAATCGACGCCGATCATCAGAAACGAAAAATCTTCCGGCAAATGGCCGATCATATCGCGCACGAAGGTCTCGAGCCCGCCGACTTTAACGCCGAGCGGGTCGAACGAATGAATCACGGCAAGACGGTAGGGCATCAGTGTCCTCAGGGGCGTGCGCGGCGGCAGTAAGCAGCAGGGCGTCAGATCACTTGTCATCCGAACGTCGAGCCACCGCGGCGTCCGTTCGGATCGCAGACCAGATTAACGTTTACAATGGTTCAAGCCCGCGCAGCTGACGGAATTTAGCGGCCAGAAGCCCGGCCGCTTCAGGGTAAATCACGGCCAGAGCACCGGCATAGACCAGTCCGCCGGACGCAACGGACAGAGCCAGTGACAAGACTGTTGGCGATGCGGGGCTGAGCAATAGCACGAATACCATCGCCGCCGTTGCCGCGGCAATGCGCAGCAGATGGCCAAGAGGGACGAGAAATTTGTGCCAATAGGCTCCGCACGCCAGCGTCACGAGCAGGCTTGCGACCGCGCCGATGGCGGCACCCATCACGCTGCCGGGTAGCCCGAAATATATCAGCCCCAGCGCGCCGCCAACCAGTGTCGCGATGCCGTCGAAGACATCGTTGGCGAGCGGCACCAGCGTTTGCTCGCGCAGCAAAAAGACTTGCTCGCCGAAGTGAATACGCAGATTGCGGGCCGCTCCAGCGATGATGGCCCACGGCAGCACGGCGGCCGTCATCGCTTGAAAGGGCGCAGCCACGATGCGCTCAACGAGCGGCGTTGAAATCGCCCACAGCCCGGCCGTCGCGGGCGCTAAAATGGCCAGCAGCAGAATGCCGTTGCGCACCAGCTGCGCCTGACCCTCGGCCATACCGTGATCGCGCGAACGGGCAACGGCCAGCGGAAAGGCGGCCGCCGTCACCAGCATCGCGGCAAAGGCGGCAGCCCTAAGGCCAAGCCCCCACCCGACCGTCACGAGCCCGACCGCAGCCGCTCCCTCGCGCTGCTCGATGACGAAGCGGATACCATTGTTGGCCAGCCACACGAACAATCCGCCGATCACCAGCGGCATGCCGTAGTGCAAGGCGGTCTTGATCATGCTTGCCGATACCGCAAACGGCTGACGGCCAAAGTCGAGCCGCTTGACGGCGATCCCGAGCGCCAGAATTTGCGCCACCGCGTAGCCCCACAGGACAGACGCTGCCGATGCGCCCGCGAGCTGCACAAACACGATGCCCAGCGCCAGGCCAAGCACCGGCCAGATGATCTGCAGAAGGCTGTAGGTCAGCGTATCGGCGGCGGTCCGCGCACGATCCGTCAAATGCGTGGCGAGTGTTCGAGATAAGCCATAGGCGAGCGCACCCGACAGCAGCGGCCAAGTCCAGTTCGCTTCAACAAACAGCGGCAGCGTCAACATCCCGAGCAGGGACCCGATGCCAGCGCCGAGCAGCACACCGCTTTCGGTATTCAAGAAGGTGCTGCGGGCGGAGGCGTCGGCGCTCTTGTCGAAGTAGCGCATTGTGAACAGCGTGAACCAGAACAGCGTACCGATGTAGGCGAACTCTTGCGCCGCGGTGATCAGCGCGAACGTGCCCATGTCCTGCGGCGACAGGAAATAGGTCCACAAAATAATCGAGATGAACTGGACAAGCGGGCCCAGCACTTGGGCCGGAAGATAGAGCAGTGTTTGGCGTAGAAGCATACGTTTTAACTTGTATCCGCGCCTAGAGGGTGCAGCGCTCATCTCTAGCCGCTCGGCGGTAAATATGCGAGCTTTCCAGCTTGCGTTAGTTAGCTGTGCGGCTGTGGTGCAACAAGAGGGCTGACCGGCGATGCATGTTGTTGTCTGTCTCGACCGCGCCCGCCTGTTTCGCTGGCACTTGGCACTGATTGAGGCGCTTCGATCCGGCGGTCATGTGGTCACTGTGCGATTTCGGGACAGCACCGAACCGCTGCCCACGAGCCTCACCGCTATCCTCGATTTCGATCGTGTCAGAAATCGCTCCGGCATCGACCGCTTTTCAACGCGCCTCAGCCCCGATGCATTTGCCCGCGACACGGCCTCCGCCGCGCAGCCGCCAGAGCTGACAATCGATCTCTCGAGTTCGGATAAAGTTGAACGGATGGCGGGCCGCGTCGTGCGCCCGCTCTATGACGGATCGGCGAAAGACTACAACCTGTTTCATGCACTGCTGGATGGCCACGCGCCTCATCTCGCGCTGTTCGACAGTGACGGCAACCGTACGATCGAGATTGGCCAGCCCGCGCTTGAAACGCCCCGACGGCTCGCGAACTCGCTTGATAACGTCACATCCCGCCTGGTCGAGGGCATCGTGCAACGCATCGCGGCCATTGCCGCTGGCGAACCCGCAGCCGGACCGCCGTCAGCTACACACGAAAGTCCGGTCAATCGCTCGATCCTGCGCTCGGCCAGTGCGTTTGCGTCCGATCGCGCGGGCCGCAAAATGCGTCAAGCGCGCGACAAGCTGACCGGCGATCAGCTGCGCTGGCACACGGCGTGGCGGCGGCTGCCGGACGGCGCCCCCCCCTGGCCGCAATCGGGCCCGCTGACACTGTCTGATTTCCGCGTCATCCCCGACGACGGCTCGCGCTTTTACGCCGACCCGTTTGTCATTGCGCGTGATGGCGTCTGCCACATTTTTCTGGAGGACTTGCCGGACGCGACCGGTATCGGCGTGATCTCGCACACCACGATTGGCGCCGATGGCATCGTCGCGCCGCCGCGGCCGGTGCTCGAGACCGGACGCCACCTGTCGTATCCATTCGTGTTCGAACGCGACGGCCACATCTGGATGCTGCCCGAACAGTCGGCAGGCGGCGGGCTTGATCTCTATCGCGCCGAGCGCTTTCCAGACCAGTGGGTGCACGCAGCGCGGCTGATCGACGGACGGCTGCACGACGCGACGCTGTTCGAACACGACGGGCTGTTGTGGATTGCGGCTGGCAGCGAAGCGTTTCAGAGTTCATCGTGGGACGCGCTTGCGCTCTATTGGGCAACGTCCCTGCTTGGGCCGTGGCAGGCGCATGCCCGCAACCCGGTGGTGGTCGATGCGCGCTCGGCGCGGCCAGCAGGCCCGCTGTGGCGGCACGACGGCGCGCTCTATCGTCCAGCGCAGGATTGTTCGGGCGGCTACGGCGGCGCTGTGACGCTCAATCGCATCACCGCATTGACCCGCGACACCTTCGCTGAGGAGGCCGTCGGACGGATCTCGTTCGGGATCGGGCAAAACCTGCTCGGGCCGCATACCATCGGCCGTGGCGGCGGCATTGAAGTGGTTGATATCTACGCCCGGCCAGGCGCGCTCAGGGCTGGTTATCGCCAGCCGGGCACGCTATAAGCGCCGCGTTCGCACCGGCTTAACGACCAGTGCGATTTCCTTTCGGTTCGCCGGCTTAGCACAGTGGTAGTGCACCGCATTTGTAATGCGGGGGTCGGGGGTTCAAATCCCTCAGCCGGCACCATTTTTCAGCTCGAGACATCATGACCCCGAAGACCACTGAGCGCGCTCCACGTCTTGACGCCGGCCCGCCGCCGATCATCGCCCGCGCCGGCGATGTGCTGGTCAACTACGACGTGCTGCTGTGTGATGTCTGGGGCGTGATCCACAATGGCATCACCGCATTTGCAGACGCGTGCGCAGCCTTGCAGCGCTTTCGCGCCGGCGGCGGCACGGTCATCCTGGTGTCCAACGCGCCGGTGCCAAAAGCCCGCGTACAGGCCATGCTCGAGAGCCGTCATGTGCCGCAGGCGGCGTGGGACGACATCGTGTCGTCGGGCGATATTGCGTTGGCCCACGTCGCCGCCCGCGGCTTCAAGGCGTTGCACTGCATCGGCCCGCAAGACCGCGATCAGGCGCTTTTTGGTGCATTGAAGGCGCGCAGCGTGCCGTTGGCTGAGGCCGAAGCGATCATCTGCACCGGCCTCAATGACGACCGCCACGAAGCGCCCGGCGACTATCGCCCGTTGCTGACCGAGGCGCACGCACGCCATCTGCCTTTTGTGTGTGCCAACCCCGATCTCGTCGTCGATGTCGGCGGCACGCTGCTCTATTGCGCCGGAGCGATCGCCGATCTCTATGCGCATATGAGCGGCGAGGTCTATTGGGCTGGCAAGCCGCATCTGAGCGCCTATGAGACGGCGCACGGCAAAGCCGAAGCGCTGCGCGATAGCAACGTGCCGCGCGCGAAATGTCTGGTCATCGGCGATGCCGTCCGGACCGATTTGAAGGGCGCTGAAAACTTCGCCTGCGACGCGCTGTTTGTGGCATCCGGTATTCATCGCCACGAGACGATGGATGGCCAAACTCTGTCAGAGGCCAAGCTCGCCATACTCTTTACCCCCGGCACACCGAGCGCGATTGCAGCGATCGACGCGTTGCGCTGGTAGGGCTGCACTCCCTCTCCCCGTTTAGAACGGAGAGAGGGAATAATATCTGACCTACTTCGCCGGAGCAGCCGTCGCTGGCGGTTCGCTTTTCGGGCGCTTGGGGTATGGCCCATCTGAAAAGCTGTTGAACACGATGTCGGGCGACGAGGTGTTGTGCTGTGAGGGCGCGAGCCGCCCCATCCACGCGTCCGTCGCCTGCGCTTTATCAAACTTCATGATGTTGTCTTCACGCCAGCTGCGCGCGCCCTTTTCACGCACCGCGATGCGCGCCACATCGTTGTTGAATTCGGTCACATACATCGAGCGCAGCATCGCGAACGGTCCGCCCTCGATGGATCGATCAAAAGCCACGTCGAGCGCCAACCGGTTGCTGTCGGCTTTGGCCATCTTGACGGTCGCAGACCCGCCCTTTCCAAAGGTCAGCGTGAAGGTCCGCGATTTCGGATCAAACACGACTTCCTTAAACCTTACCAGCGGGCGGCCATC
>JANMOL010000360.1:0-4763 GCA_031369245.1 Hyphomicrobium sp.
CGTGATGGCGCCGCCGATTGTCTACGATGGCAAAATCTACACCCTCGATGCAGCCGGCACCGTCACAGCCTTCTCGCTCTCGGGCGGCAAAGTTTTTCAGGTTTCAACCGTGCCTGAAAACGAGAATGCTGCCGGCGGACACGGCGGTGGTCTGGCAGCTGAAGGCGGGCGGCTATACATCGCCAACGGTTACGGTGTCGCCGCAGCACTCGATCCGCAGACGGGCAAAGTGTTGTGGCAAAAGAATTTGGGCGCACCCGTTCGTGCAGCGCCTACCGCCTCGGGCGACAAGCTGTTCGTCGTCACCGTGCAGGGCCGCTTCTTCTGTTTGAACGGCAATGACGGCACTGAGGTCTGGGTCGCGCGCGGACTGTCTCAGCAGGCAAGTCTGCTGACAAGCACCAGTCCAGCTGTCGATGGCGACATCGTCGTCGTACCCTATCCGTCCGGCGAACTCGTCGGCATGAAAGTCTCGGACGGCTCGCCGGTCTGGTCTGAAAACTTGGCGCGCACCCGGCAGACATCGCAGCTCGCATCGATGAGCGACGCGGCCCGGCCCGCTATCGACGGCGGCATGGTGTTCGCGATCGGGCACGCCGGCCGCATCGTTGCGACCCAGTCGAAAACCGGCGAACGGATCTGGACCGCCAATGTGCCGGGCACCCAGACGCCGTGGGTCGCGGGCGATACCATCTACGTCGTCGATACGCGCGGCCAGGTCATGGCGCTGGCCCGCACGGACGGCAAGACACGCTGGACGACGCAATTGCCAGACTCTAAAACCTGGTCCGGTCCCGTCCTCGCAGGCGGCTCGCTGTGGCTGGTCTCCAACAAGGGCCAGCTGGTCAGCGTTGATGCCGCGACCGGCCGCCTCGGCAGCCAGCAGAACCTCGGTGAATCCGTTTACATCACGCCCATCGTGGCGCAAGGCCGCATGTTCGTGCTGACGGATGCCGCGAAACTGATCGCTCTCAACTGAGAAATGGGCTAACACGAGGCCCAACCCAGAAGGGCCCCGCCGGGGCCCTTGGCATTTTTAGGCTGGCCGCCGCAGCCAGTCCTGTTTGATCGACCCGAACGTCTCAAGTCATGTCCCAACTCCCCATTGTCGCCATCGCTGGCCGCCCCAACGTGGGCAAGTCGACGCTGTTCAACCGTTTGACGGGAACGCGCGCGGCGCTGGTCTCGGATATGCCGGGTTTGACCCGCGACCGGCGTGAAGGTGAAGCCGACCTTGGCGGCCAAAGCGTCTGCCTCGTCGATACCGCCGGTCTAGAAGAAGCCCGGCCCGGGTCCATCGCCGACCGCATGCGCCAGCAATCCGAAAAGGCCATCGCCGACGCGCAGCTGATTCTGTTCGTCGTTGACGCGCGCGCCGGCGTGACGCCGACCGATGTCGCCTTCGCCCGTCTCGTTCGCGCCGCCGGCAAACCCGTCATTCTCGTTGCCAACAAAGCCGAAGGCCAGAAGGGCACGGATGGCTACTACGACGCCTTCTCACTTGGCTTTGGTGCGCCGCTCGCTATTTCAGCCGAGCACGGCGAGGGCATCGGCGATCTGATCGCCGATATGGCGGCAGCCCTCGATCTCAAGCTGCCGCAGCCTAAACGCCGGAGCCGCAAAGGCGATGATCTCAACGTCGCCGAGGAAGAGCCGGAAGCGCCGGCCGAACGCACCAAACCGGTCCGCGTCGCGATTGTCGGACGGCCAAACGCCGGCAAATCAACGCTCGTCAATGCGCTGCTCGGCGAAGACCGCATGATCACTGGGCCGGAGCCCGGGCTGACCCGCGACAGCGTTGCCAGCGACGTGATCTACAAAGGCCGCCCGATCCGGCTGGTCGATACCGCTGGTCTGCGGCGCAAGACCAAAATCACTGAGGTTGCCGAAAAATTGTCGGCTAGTGACGCCGTCCGCACGCTGCGCTTTGCCGAAGTCGTGGTGCTGCTGATCGACGCCGAGCGGCCCTTTGAAAAGCAAGATCTGACGATCGGCTCAATGGTCGCTGAAGAAGGCCGCGCGCTGGTGATCGCCGTCAACAAATGGGATCTCGTCAGCGATAAGCAGAAGATGCTGAAAGACCTGCGCGAGACCGTCGCTGATAGTTTAGCGCAAGTGCCCGGCGTGTCGCTTGTCACAATCTCCGCCCGCGGCGAAAAAGGCCTCGATCAGCTGATGGCCGCCATCATCAAGACCTACGAGACCTGGAACCGCCGTGTCGCGACACCGCGTCTCAATCGCTGGCTGCAGGAGGCGCTGGGCCGCCACGCGCCGCCAGCGGTGTCAGGCCGCCGCATCAAAATCCGCTATATGACGCAGGCCTCGACACGGCCGCCGACGTTCGTCGCGTTTTGTCAGCGCGCGGAGGCATTGCCGCAGTCCTACGTCAAGTATCTGACGAACTCGCTGCGCGAGGCGTTTGATTTGCCGGGCGTGCCGATCCGCTTCAATATGCGCTCGGGCGAAAATCCGTTCGACAAGAAATAGGTCCCGCGCAGTGTCTCGGCTGACGGCTGACGGCTAAATGCGCCACAGCCCGCTGCCCCAGCAGCGCCACTTTTTTTGCCGATGAGCACAGTCGTCGCTGGCGTCCGAAACGGTAACCCGGTATTTTCGGATTGGCTTTGATCGATCGAAGCGGGCCAAGCACACCATAACCAGACAATCAATATCGAGGATGACGACGCATGGCACAGCTTAAGTCGCCGTTCACATACGCCGCACTGGCCGCCGCGCTTGCGGTTTGCAGTGCCACGGGCGCTGAAGCCTACTCAAGAAAAGTCAAAGACGCGTGCGCTGGCGACTACCAGAATTTCTGCGCTCAGTATGTGCCGGAAAGCGCTCAAGCGCGCAGCTGCTTTGAAAGTAACCGCAAGAGCCTGTCAAAAATTTGCATCGCGGCTCTGGTCGACGCCGGCCAGGTCCCGGCTCGGTACTTGAAGAAATGAGCCCCGAAATGAACTGCGGGCGGGAGCGACGGCAGCAAACATAAAGAAGGCTGCCGTGCTCTCCGCCCGCGTCGGGCGTCAGCCGCATCTACTGGCGCCGCTCCGGACTGGCAGATTTAGCCCCTCCGGCTGCGCGTTCAAGGGTTGGCTGAAAAAATTGTTCAAATGAATACGTGCGCGCGTTGCGATGGCGCTACCAGGAACGCTCATGACGGGAAAATCCGCGGACGTTCTGTTCTACCATCTCGAGCGCCAGCCGCTTGAGCGCGTGCTGCCAAGCCTGGTTGAAAAAACGCTGCAGCGTGGCTGGCGGGCGGTCATCCAGATCGGCTCGCAAGAGCGGCTTGAGGCAATCGACCTGGCCCTCTGGACCTATGCTGACGACAGCTTCCTGCCGCACGGTTCGGCCAAAGCCGGTCACGCCAGCGATCAGCCCGTCTACCTGACGACCGGCGACGAGACGCCCAATCAGGCCGGCGTCCGCTTCCTCGTCGATGGCGCTTCGGCTGCGAGCTTTGCGGGCATGGAACGGCTGGTCTTCATGTTTGACGGCCAGGATAGCGATGCCTTGAGCCACGCCCGCGAACAGTGGAAGGCCGCAAAGGCCGCAGGGTGTGCGGTCACCTATTGGCAGCAGACGGACGCCGGGCGATGGGAAAAGAAAGCCTGATCCGTATGCCGGCTGGAGCATTTTCCGAACACGTCGATGCCGGTTGTTCGAACAAAATCCGGCAAAACAAAAGCCCAGAGCTTGGCGATTTGATGCCATCGGATCGCATAGCTCTGGACAGGCCGGCCAATCCCGGGTCAAACGCGGCGCATGAACTACCGCCATGCCTATCACGCTGGAAATTTCGCCGATGTGCTGAAGCACGTCATCCTGGCGCGCGTCATCACCTATTTGAAACGCAAGCCGCAGCCGTTCCGCGTCATTGATACACACGCCGGCGCGGGGCTCTACGATCTGACCGGTGTTGAAGCCGGAAAAACCGGCGAGTGGCAGGATGGCATAGGGCGGCTGCATACGGCAGACCTGCCAGCGCCGGTTGCTGCATTGCTTGAGCCCTACCTCAGTGCCGTCGCCAGCGTGAACACCGGCGGTGCGTTGGCATCGTATCCGGGCAGTCCGCTCATCGCTCACCATCTGCTGCGGCCAGGCGATCAACTCGTTGCCAACGAACTGCATCTTGAAGACTTCGAACATTTGAAAAGCGCACTGCACCGCGTACCCGGCGCAAAAGCACTCAATCTTGATGCCTGGATCGCGGTTAAGTCTTTGCTGCCGCCAGTGGAGCGGCGAGGCGTCATCCTGATCGATCCACCGTTCGAAGAGAGCGGTGAGTTCGCGCAATTAAGCCACTCGATCGAGGAAGCCACCCGGCGCTTTGCAACCGGCGTCTTCATGCTGTGGTATCCAGTCAAACAGCAAGCAGCCGCCGATAGCTTTGTCGAAAATCTGCAAGAGCTGCCGCAGGTCAAGTTGATCGACGTCCGGCTGCGTGTCGCAGCGCCCTTCGCCGGGCTTGGCCTGACGGAAACCGGCGTGGCGATCATTAATCCGCCGTACGGTCTCAAGGATGAGCTGGCGTCGCTGTTGCCGGCCCTGACCGAAATTCTCGGCGACGGGCACGGCGCTGACTTCCGGCTCTCTTCGTTCGGCCTTTGAGCGCGAATTCGCGCTGCAAGCCCGGCCCGCAGCCCCATTTGGCCTTGCGCCTTCGATCAATTGCTGGATAATTTGTCGCATGTTGGAGGGGCGGCGCCTTCGGGCTGCTCCCGGCGCCCCAACGTGCGGCACAGGCTTGCAAGCGTGCT
>JANMOL010000368.1:0-4051 GCA_031369245.1 Hyphomicrobium sp.
CAGCACCACCGTATCGCCCGCGGGCTGAATTTGGTTGGCGGCAACGACCGCACACGCGGTGTGCGGATCGAGCAGATAGCCGTAGCGGGCTTTGACATCGCGAATACAAGTGGCGACATCAGATTGGCTTGCGGCAGCAGCGGCGAAATCGTTCTTAAGGATTGGCCAGAGCGAGCCAAGCTCGAAATGCTTGGTCTTGGCGAGATCCTGCATGAGCCCACGGACAACACTGCCATCGCGGCCGGCCGCCTCAAACAGGTAGCGCTCGAAGTTGGACGAGATCTCGATGTCCATCGAGGGCGATGATGTGGCCACAACGCCCTTCATTTGGTAGACGCCGGTCTGAATGGTGCGCGGCAGGATATCGTTTTCGTTCGAGGCAACGATCAGCTGGCGGATTGGCAGGCCCATGCGGCGCGCGCCATAGCCGGCAAAAATATCGCCGAAGTTTCCAGTTGGGACTGAGAACGAGACCGCCTCGCCGGGCGCACCGAGTTGGGCTGCTGCATAGAAGTAGTAGCTGATCTGCGCGACGATGCGGGCCCAGTTGATCGAGTTGACGCCCGAAAGGTGAACACGATCGCGAAAGGCGTGATCGTTGAACATGGCCTTCACGAGCGCCTGGCAATCATCGAACGTGCCATTGATGGCGACGGCGTGGACGCTGTCTTCGACGGGCGTCGTCATCATGCGGCGCTGAACGTCCGACACCCGCCCATCGGGAAACAGGATGATGGCATCGACGCGCTGAGACGAGCGAAAGGCTTCGATGGCGGCACCACCGGTATCGCCCGACGTAGCGCCGACGATCGTGGCGCGCTGGCCGCGCTTTTCAAGAACATAGTCCATCATCCGCGCCAGCAGCTGCATGGCGACATCCTTGAACGCCAAGGTCGGGCCGTGGAACAGTTCCAGCACAAAACGGCCGGGCGCCAGCTGCACGAGCGGCGTAACCACGGGGTGTTGGAACGTGGCGTAGGCTTCATCCGCCATCCGCTGAAGGGCGGCACGCGGAATGGATCCGCCGGTAAACGGATGAATGACCTCGACGGCGATATCGGAGAACGGCCGGTGGCGAAAACTGCGTATGGTTTCAGCCGAAAGGACCGGCCATGTTTCGGGCAGGTACAGGCCGCCGTCGCGGGCAAGGCCTGCGAGCAAGACGTTCTCAAAGTCGAGCACCGGCGCGGTGCCTCGGGTCGAAACGTAGTTCACGTGGGGCTTCTCGTCGTTTTCAGCGGGCGCAAACGTCCTCGAGAGAACCGTAATGGGCTGGCGTGGCGGGAACAAGCCTCGTCTCGGCGCGCATTGTGTAACGCCGCTTCAGTCCCCAGACTTGCGGCTGTTAAGGTTGTATTTGCGGGCTGTCCAAGGCGGCAAGGCGCTGGCGCGCGAACGCCGCAAACACGCCGATCAGCGTCAAGGCGATGCCGTACCAGGTGACGACGTATTGCAAATGCGCATTGTACAGCCGGATTTCGGTGGTGCCGCCCTTCGGCCAGCCGCCTGGATTGGCCGGCAGCGCGTCGGCGTCGATCGAGAACGGTGCGTAGGCCGAGAGCCGCATGACGGCCAGCGAGTCCAATGACGGCGTGCCGGCCTCGCCCCAGCGCATGGCGTCAAGATCGCGGCCGTACCAGCGGTTGCCGTTGATGTCGTTTTCAGGCGTGAACATGCTCGTGGCTTGCGGCAATCGCACCAGGCCTGTGACGGTGACAGGGCCGGCGAGCTGTCCCTCAGCGCGCTTGGCTGGATCTTTGAGCGCCTCGGGCACCCAGCCGCGGTTGACGAACACTGGAAAGCCGCCGTCGGGTTTGAAGAGTGTGGTGACGTGCCAGCCAGGACCGCTTTCGCGCGGGGCATAGATGTGGCGTTCCTCGGCGTGATCGAATGTGCCGGTGACGCGGACGCGCAGATATTCAACATCGCCGGTCTGCACAAACTGCGCGAGGGCTGCGGTATAGGACACCGGCTCGGCTTTGCTGCGCGTTTCGATTTTAGCCATGAGCTGCTCTTTCCAGGCCTTACGCTGGAGCTGCCATGTGCCAAGCCCGAGCAGCACCGGCAAAAGCAACAATGCCAAAACACTTGGCAGAACCAAACCAGCAGCACGCCAGCGCGTCAGCATCGTCATCAAAGTCCTTTACCCGGTCTTTCACTCAGTCTTACAGCAAGCGGCCTTCTTCGGCCTTGTTGTTGTACTGCAGGGCGATCAGCACCGCTTTCAAGAAGCGCAACAGAAACACGGCGACGAGCGGCGTCACCACGCCGAGCAAGATCACGTGTCCCCACCACGGCACGCCGAACTTGAATTCAGCGATCAATGCCCCGCCCATGCACAAGAAGCCGAGAATAAATATCGCAAATACCATCGGCCCGTCGCCCGTATCGACAAAGGTGTAGTCAAGACCGCAGCTCTCGCAGTTAGGCCGCATGTTCAGCACATTGACGAACAACCGGCCCTTGCCGCAGCGCGGGCAGCTGCACGTCAATCCGGCGGTCAGTGGCGACACGGCGGCGTGCTTTTCAGCCACGGCAACTGTCCTTTGAATATGGCCAAGTTCAGCGATGACTGATCCAAGCGCCCGGATCAACGCGCAAATTGGCCGTCGGTTGCGGCACCGGCCCGGAAACATAAAAAGGCGGCCACGCGGGCCGCCTTTTCAAAACGCTCGCGGCCCGCTGCGGCCGGTTTAGTGTCCTGCTGCCGCGGCGGCTGCATGCTCGCCACCCGCGCCCGCGCCCCAGACGTAGATGCAGGCGAACAGGAACAGCCAGACCACATCGACGAAGTGCCAGTACCAGGCCGCCGCTTCGAAACCGAAGTGCTGCTGCGGGGTAAAGTGGCCCTTCATTGCGCGGACCAAGCAGACGGCCAGGAAGATTGTGCCGATAATGACGTGCGCGCCGTGGAAGCCTGTCGCCATGAAGAACGTCGAGCCATAACTATGGCCAGCGTAACTGAAGCCAGCATGGCTGTATTCAATCGCCTGGCAGACGGTGAACAGCGCGCCCAGCGCGACCGTGCACATCAAGCCGATAACTAGCCCGCGCCGGTCGTTCTTGAGCAATGCATGATGCGCCCACGTCACCGTGCAGCCCGACAGCAGCAGGATCAGCGTGTTGACGAGTGGCAAGCCCCAGGGCTCGAACGTGTGCTTGAAAAATCCTGGGATTGCGGCACCGGTCGCTTCCACGGCGACCGGCGGCCACTGGCCGCCGTAGAGTTCGTTGCGCGATGTCAGACCGACGAGCCGGCCGGGGTTGTTGAGAAGTTCGTGCACGCCAGCGGGAAACAGGGCGCTATCGAAATAGCCCCAGAACCAGGCGACGAAGAACATCACTTCCGAGGCGATGAACATGATCATGCCGTAGCGCAGGTGCAGTTGCACAACCGGCGTGTGATCGCCTTTGTGAGCTTCGCGAATAACGTCGCGCCACCACAACCAGGCACAGGCGATCAGCGAGGCCATGCCGGCCGCAAAGACCCACGGACCGGTGATGCCCAACAGACCCGCGCCATCGACGTTGGTGCGCATCCATACAATGGCGCCGATGGCCGTAATGAAGGTCGCGGTTGCAGCGAGGACCGGCCACGGACTTGGGTCAACGAGATGATAGTCGTGATGCTTTGCGTGCGTGTCTGCCATTTGGTCTCTCCGTAGTCCCCAAAACATTTTACCGGCTCAGCTTCTCAACCCGGGTTGCGGGGCGCTGCCGCCGCCGGTCCTGGGTTCCGTCTGATGCCGTCAACCCGGCTCTTTCATTGCCGTTGCGATTGCCCGCAACGAACCTGCTAACCGCCATCCTTTTTTGCCGGCAGCGCGCGGTCCGCCACGCCGGCCGTGCGCTCGACGGGGTAGAAAACGTATGACAGCGTAATGTTCGACATGCCTTGCGTATCCTTGTCATCGACCATTTTGGGATCGACAAAGAACGTCACCGGCATTTCAACGGTCTGTCCGGGCTGCAACAGCTGCTCGGTGAAGCAGAAGCATTCGATCTTGCTGAAGTAGAGCCCCATCGTATCGGGCGCGACGTTGAACGCGGC
>JANMOL010000227.1:0-4981 GCA_031369245.1 Hyphomicrobium sp.
GCGCGGCCGGCGTCGGCGCGATCGGCGTGACCTGGGGCTATCACCCGGCTCAAGATCTCGCGAGCGCGGGCGCACACCGCATCATCGACACGTATGAGGCGCTGCCGTTAGCGCTCGAACAGGTGTTCGCCGCGCTCAATCCGGTTTCGTGAGACACGACCCATGAGCCGCAAAAAAGATCATAAGCCCGGGACTGAAAGCGATGCCGGCTCCGGGCGCGTCAAGCCGTCTAGCGATTTGCGCGATGGTCTCAGCGAGCCCGCGAGCGAACCCCCAAGAGCGCCGGCGAGCGGCGCGCCGAAGGGGCCGATCACAGACACGATGCTGCGCCCGCTGCTCAAGCGCTTCTATAAAATCGTGACGATTGGCGAGGGCCCGAATTTCCCAATTCTGCTCGATGGCCGGGCGGTCAAAACCCCCAAAAAGCGCGCCCTCACGCTGCCAACGCGCGCACTGGCCGCGGCGGTCGCGGCTGAATGGTCAGCGCAAGATAAAAATATCAATCCAACCGCCATGCCGCTGACGCGCTTTGCCAATACTGCCATCGACGCGGTCAGCGACAGCCTTGCGGCGGTTGCGGCCGACATCGTCGCCTTCGCTGGCAGCGATCTGCTGTGCTACCGGGCCGAGGGCCCGCAAGATCTTGCCGCTACGCAAGCCACGCGCTGGGACCCGGTCATCGCCTGGGCGCGGGAAAAGCTCGGCGCGCGCTTTACGGTCGTGACCGGCATTATGCCGGTCGAGCAGCCGCAGCATGCGTTGGCCGCCATCGCCGCCGCGCTGCAGCCGCACGACGCCTTCCAGCTGACCGCGCAGCACGTCATGACGACGCTGACCGGTTCAGCGCTACTAATGCTGGCCCATGTCCACGGCCATCTCATGGCCGAGGACGCCTGGACCGCAGCACACGTCGATGAAGATTACCAGATCGCGCTCTGGGGCACCGACCAGGAAGCCGAACACCGCCGCTCCCGCCGCCACGCTGAGTTCCTGGCGGCGTGCGCGATGCTGTCGGCACTTGCGGCGCGCGGTTAGTCCATCGAACGTGCCGTGTTACGGTTTGTGCAACAGGTTTTATCAATCCGGGGCGGCGGCCAGCAGGGCCATCGAATTGGCGATGAAGCCGTAGGCCGCTTCGAGCCGCGCCACGCGGCTTGAAGTCCCGGCCGTTTTCCGGCGACACTCGCAGCAATTGATTCGGCTCAACCCGGAGCGCTCGCGCTTATGCAAATCGCCCCGCGCATCCCCGAGATCGGCCAGCGCGACCGCTTCGTCAAACGCGTCGTGACCGATGGCCGGGTCATCACACTCAGCGATGAAGCCTACGCCAAGGTCACCTCGAACCGTTTTCCCGATCGCGCGGTGCATCTGTTCTGGTCATCGCCGAAGGAAGCCAAGCGCTGGGCCGTGGCGCTGACGGGTGAAGCCCGCACCACCGAAATCGCGCTCAAGGATTTTGCCACCAGCGTGTTGTCCGACATGATTGCCGACAAGGCGCTGGTCGGCACCGACTGGGTGGCCGATCCGATCGAAGCCGAGGTTGAAGCCGCTGACCTTCTGATCCGTCTCAAAACCGAAGCCGCTACCGGGTTCCTGCGCGCATTGCACGAGCAGGGCCATGTGTTCATCGTCGAGGGCGAAGGCGGCCCTCAAGTCGCAAACCACGTCCGGCGCGGCACAGACCTCAAGGCTGTGCAGATTTTTGCCGCCCGCGGTGAAGCCGAATGGCAGATGAAAAAAACCGGCGGCAAAAACGTCATGGCCGATCCGATCGCGGATTTTCTCGCCTCGACCTTGCCATGGGCCGCGGCCCGCGGGCACGCCGTGCTGATGGAGCCGATTGCGGGGGCTGGTGCAATCGAGCTCCAGGTCAGCGACTTAGTTCAGCGACTCGGCAAGTTCCCAGCCCCAGGAACCGCGGCCGCACATGTCCCCTGATACGTTGAAAATATTTGGCGCGCTGGCTGTCATGGCCATCATCACGTTCCGCTGCCTGTCCAGATTGCGCGGGCTCGAGGGTGACGCGCGGGCCCGCGAAATCCGCCGGTTTATGACTGGCGGACTGCTGACAATAGCCGCCCTGGCGATCTTCGTGGTTTATGTCTATTTGACTGGCCACTGACGGGTCCGACGTGTGGCGGAGCTCTGAAAAAATAGTCGAAGGCCAAAATCATGTGGCTTGATCCATCAAAAGCCACTCTGGCGCTGCTCTGCATATCGGGGGCCACAACGGTCATGCGCCGCCAGCTGGCCGCCATAGACCAGACCGGCGCGGCCCCCACCCGGCGCAATATCCTTTTCAACATGCTCGCCGCCGCCGCCTTGGCCGCTGCCGTCGCCGTCTCTGCCTTGTGGCTTGCCATCCATTAAGCGACGCGCTGGCAGCGCATCTCTGGCCAGGATAACAGCCGTTAAAAACGCTGCCGCAATGGGCCATTCCACCGCTCGCGCCGCTCAAACTGCGGCAAATCGTTAACGGTTTTACGCGGCTGGCACGTGGCCGTTTGCGCTCCCGTTTGGCCATGCTAGAGAGCCCGCTCAGGCTTGACGTCCAATCCACGGTGGGACCCTCCATGAAAGACATCATCGACGAGCTCGAAAAGCGCCGCGACACGGCCCGCCTGGGCGGCGGTCAGGTCCGCATCGACAGCCAGCATGCCAAAGGCAAGCTGACGGCGCGCGAGCGAATCGAGCTGCTGATGGACGATAGCTCGTTTGAAGAGTTCGATATGTACGTCGAGCACCGCTGCACCGAGTTCGGCATGGAAAAAACCAAGGTGCCGGGCGACGGCGTGGTGACCGGCTGGGGCACGATCAACGGCCGCGTGGTCTACGTCTTCGCCAAAGATTTCACCGTCATGGGCGGTTCGCTGTCGCAGAGCCATGCCCGCAAGATCACCAAGATCCAGGACCTCGCGCTGCGCAACCGGGCGCCGATCATCGGTCTGTTTGATGCTGGCGGGGCGCGCATTCAAGAAGGCGTCGACGCGCTCGGCGGCTACGGCGAAGTGTTCGCGCGCAACGTGCTGTCGTCCGGCGTGGTGCCGCAGATCTCGGTCATCATGGGGCCGTGCGCGGGCGGCGACGTCTATTCGCCGGCCATGACCGACTTCATCTTCATGGTCAAAGACACGAGCTACATGTTCGTCACCGGCCCCGACGTCGTCAAAACCGTGACCAACGAAACCGTTACGGCCGAAGAACTTGGCGGCGCCAAAGTCCACACCACGAAGTCGTCGATTGCCGACAAGGCCTATGAGAACGATCTCGAAGCCCTGCTGCAAATGCGCCGCCTGATGGATTTCCTGCCGTCGCACAACAAGGCTGGCGTGCCCGAGCTGACCACGATGGACAGCCCCGACCGCATCGACAGCTCGCTCGACACGCTCATTCCCGACAACCCGAACAAGCCGTACGATATGCGCGAGCTGATCTCGAAGGTTGTCGATGAAGCCGATTTCTTCGAAATCCAGGAAGCTTACGCCCGCAACATCATCACTGGCTTTGCCCGCATGGAAGGCCGCACGGTTGGCATCGTCGCCAACCAGCCCCTGATGCTGGCTGGCGTGCTTGACAGCGATGCCAGCCGCAAGGGCGCGCGCTTCGTGCGGTTCTGCGATTGCTTCGACATTCCGATCGTGACGTTTGTCGATGTTCCGGGCTTCCTGCCGGGCACCGCGCAGGAATACGGCGGGTTGATCAAGCATGGCGCGAAACTGCTGTTCGCGTTCACGCAGGCGACGGTTCCCAAGGTCACCGTCATCACACGTAAGGCTTACGGCGGCGCCTACGACGTGATGAGCTCGAAGCACATCGGCGGCGATGTCAACTACGCCTGGCCGACGGCTGAAATCGCCGTCATGGGCGCCAAAGGGGCAGCCGAAATTCTCTATCGCTCGGAATTGTCCGACCCGGACAAAATCAAGATCCGCATCGACGAATATCAAAAGCGCTTCGCTAACCCGTTCGTCGCCGCCGAGCGCGGCTACATCGACGAGGTCATCACCCCGTCGGCGACCCGTAAGCGCGTCTGCCGCGCGCTCAACATGCTGCGCACCAAGCAGATCGAAACGCCGTGGAAGAAGCACGACAACATTCCGCTTTAATGCGCTCACCGGCGCTGTTCCGCGCTTGCGCGCGGGCGCCCTCCGCGGGGGCGCGGCTTGCCGCGGGCCGCGCTTGCGGCCTCGCCCTACGGGCGACGTGTTCTGGTTCGGGCGTCACGGCGGACGCGCTGGAAATGGACCTCGCAGTTGGGATAACGAGCCGCGTACGCGCTGGCGCAGCGGGCCGTCTCGCGGAGGACCGCTCGGACGCGCCAAGCAAAAAGCCTTTGGTCTGATTGACCGCGCTGGCAGCCGCGGCTTACCGTACCGCGTCAAGACCTTGGGGCGCGCCAGCGCTCCACAGCGCGGAGCGGATCGCATGGCCAAGCCCGGCAAGAATGGCGGAAACAAAAACGGCGGCAAGAAAAACGGCAACGGCAAACCGCCAAAGCCGGCCGAAGCGGCAGCTCCCGCACCAGCGGCCACGAAGGCCGCTCAACCGGTGAAACTGCCAGCGTCCGCGATGGCTGCCGCCCAGCACAACCGCTTCGCTGAGGATTTTTCGCAGATCGTCGCCGTGCTGATGCGGGCGCCGAACTATCGCAACCTGGCTATCGCCAATCTCGAATGGCTGGTCATTCCCCCTTTGATCGCCGGACAATCGCGCGTCGCGGTCTCAAAGCTCAAAGTTGATGGCCCGGTCATTCCGGTGGCGGTGGCGCTGTGGGCGCGCGTCTCGCCGAGTGTTGACAAGCGGCTGAGCGAAAAGCTCGACGAGGCCCCGATGCTGCGGGCTGCCGAATGGACCTCGGGCGACATCCTGTGGATGATCGCTCTTGTCGGCGAGCCCGACGCGCTCGCCAAACTCTTGCCGCAGGTCCAAAAGACCGTGTTCAAAGGCCGCCCCGTGAAACTGCGCGTGCAGCAGGCCGACG
>JANMOL010000417.1:0-1904 GCA_031369245.1 Hyphomicrobium sp.
GAAAAAGACGCGCGGACGTCCAGGGGCTTTCGCTATTGGCGCGTTTGTACACAATGCGATCGTGCAGCCGGAAGGGACGGCTGATCCAGAATTCCATTTCGACCGGCGTGACCCTTAAGCCCGACCAGTATGGAGGACGCGGGATGGCGCCGACGCCGAATTTGGCGGTGTAGGTTGCAACAGCCGATTCCAGCGCGAACCGGCCTTCGAGCGGGCGCGACTGCTGCGATGCCCAAGCCCCAATCCGGCTGAGGCGCGGGCGCGAGGCGTAATAGTCGTCAGCCTCGGCGTCCGTGACGACCGAAACGTGGCCGCGAACGCGCACTTGCCGCTCCAAACTTTTCCAATGGAACAGCAGTCCGGCCATCGGGTTGGCCAGCAGCTCGCGGCCCTTGGTGCCTTCGAAATTGGTATAGAATACGAACCCGCGATTGGCGGCAGCTGGTCCATCGAGCCCCTTGAGCAAGACCATCCGGACATTGGGCATGCCGTGGTCATCGACGGTTGCAACCGCCATCGCGTTGGGGTCGTTCAGCTCGGACTTTTTGGCATCGTCGAACCAGGCTTCGAATTGATCGAACGGGTCGCGCCCGCCGGTCGGTTCCTCTGACCTCGACGGCTCGGATGCCGGTGTATTCGGTGCCATAAAGTCCTCGTTTGAGCTCAACGTGCGTTCGCAAATGAAACGGCCGGGGCGTGTGTTTAGCCGTCCTTAACCATGCCCACGGCATTGTACGGCCGTTCCGCCTGTCGCGGATTGTTGTGTCCTAGTTTGTTGAGTGCAGCGTCATGATTTCAAACGTATCACTATTTCCGCTCGCAGCGGCAGGTCTGACTGCGTTCACACTCGTCGCTGCCATTTGTGTTGCGCCTGATTTCGCCGCAGCGGCAGAAGCCAAATCCAAAGATCCCAGTTGCAGCTGCCCCGGTGTGGGTTCGAAATCCTCAACCAAGCCCAAATTCGCTGACCTCAAAGAGCAACCGCTCGATGAGAGTGACGAGATCGCCGCCCTTGAAAGCGTGCAGTACGCCTTGACGGAAGTTGCCGATGGATCGAGCTACGTCTGGCATCGCAACAACGGACGGCTATCGGGCATCGTCAAACCGGTCGCGTCGTTCAAAGATAACCAGGGCAGCATCTGCCGTCACGTTGTCGTGGTGTTCAACACCACTGATCTGACCAAGAAAACCGAAACGGTTGCCTGCCGCCTCGCCAGCGGTGTCTGGCAGCTCGAGGGCTGAGAGAGCAAGAAAAGCGGCCCAGACGGACCGCTTTTCTTGACGCCGGCTTGCGCGTTGCCCAGCCTTAGATGAGGCCCTCTGCCTTCATGGCTTCCTGGACCGCAGGACGAGCCTCAACACGCTTCATAAACGCGATGACGTTGGGGTAGCCCGAAAGATCGATCTTGGTCGGCACGGTCCAGCGCAGCACGGTGAAGGCATAGGCATCAGGCAGCGTGAAAGCCTTGCCCATCAGATAGTCGTTGCTGGCAAAATGCTTATCCAGGAACGCGAAGCGCTCCGCGAGGCGGTCGCGGGCCATCTGCTTGGCTTGTTCGGGCATGGCGGCGGTAAACAGCGGCGAAAATCCCTTATGCATTTCGCTGCTGACGAAATTGAGCCAGGACTGCATCTTGTAGCGCTCGAGTGTGCCATTGGCCGGCGCCAAATGCGTCGCTCCGGCTTTGTCGGCGACGTACTGCACGATTGCTGGGCCTTCTGTGAGCAGGGTGCCGTCGTCCAGTTCTAAGGCCGGGACATAGCCCAAGGGATTGGTTTTGCGATAATCGCTTCCCCCGTCGGTGGTCTTGGCGCCAATGTCGGTTTTCACGAGCGTCACCGGCGTTTTCGTTTCCCGTAGAATGATGTGGGGAGACAGCGAACAAACGCCGGGGGAATAGTAA
>JANMOL010000438.1:0-3144 GCA_031369245.1 Hyphomicrobium sp.
AAGCCGTAGTGCGCGCCGTCGGCCGCTAAACAGACACCGCACACCCCCGCGTTGCGGCGCTCTGACGGCGCCAGAACGGCCGCGCCCGCCGCATCCGAAAACAACACGCTGCTGGCGCGGTCGTTGAGGTTGATCCGGCGCGACAAGATGTTGGCCGCGATCACCAGCACCGGCCGCTGATGCGTGCGCACGAAACAATCGGCCAGCGTCAGGGCATAAATAAACCCGCCGCACGCGCCCGCCATATCGATGCCGCCCGCGCGCGCCAAGCCCAGCCGGTGCGCAACCAATGGCGCCGACGGCGGCAGCAGATGATCGGGCGTCGAGGTCGCCAGCAGTACCAGCGCGATCTCCGAGCGGGCCACACCGGCGTTCGCGATGGCCATATCGCCGGCCTTGACCGCAATATCAGACAGCGCCTCGTCATCGGCCGCATAGCGCCGGGCTTCGATGCCCGTGCGCCGGACGATCCACCCGGCCGCAAGCCCGAGCCGCTGTTCGATCTCTGCATTCGCCACCCGTCGCGCTGGAACGTGGTGGCCAAGCCCAATGAGTTGAACGCCGCTCATGCGCGAAGCTCCTCAGCAACCGCAGTAATCGCCGCATAAACGCTGGCCAGATCGTCATCGCTCGCGCAATAAGGTGGCATCACATAAATCGTTGATCCGAGCGGCCGCAACAAGACGCCACGCTCGATAAACTGCCTACGCATGCGTAACGCAACGTCCGCGAGATAACCCGCTTCGCTGCCGGTGAGATCAAGCGCCGTGATCGTGCCGAGCTGGCGCACGTTGGCAAAGCATGGATGCGACCGGAACGGTGCGATGTGTTTGTCTTGCGCAGCCGTCAGCGCTGCCACTCGCGCCCGCACCGGCTCGGCCCGCCAGATCTCGAGATTGGCCGCCGCTGCCGCGCAGGCGATCGGGTTGGCGGTATACGAACTCGAATGGAAAAACATCCGCGCCCGGTCGGCCGCGTAGTGGGCATCGAAAATCGCAGCCGTGGCCATCGTCGCGGCCAGCGGCAGTGACCCGCCGGTCAATCCCTTCGCAAGACACAGAATATCCGGCGTGATGCCAGCTTGCTCGCACGCAAACAGCGATCCCGTGCGGCCAAATCCTGTCATCACCTCGTCAGCGATGAACAACACGCCGTGCGATTTGCAGATGCGGTGCATACTGGCGAGGGCTTCGGCTGAATACATCAGCATCCCGCCGGCCCCGAGAATGAGCGGCTCGCAGATGAAGGCTGCAACATCGCCGTGCTGGCATGCGGCCTCGAGCGCATCGAGCGTTGTCTGCTCATGGCCAGCAGCCGGAAACGGAATGCGGCCGACATCGAACAGCAAGGGTTCGTAGGCGGCGTTGAACACACCGCGCGCGCCAGCCGACATCGTGCCAACCGTATCGCCGTGATAGGCGTGCTCGAGCGCCAAAATACGCGTCCGCGGCTCGCCGTGATGACGCCAATAGCCGAGCGCCATTTTGAGCGCCACTTCAACGGCCGTCGAGCCGCTGTCAGAAAAGAACACATGCCGCAGGTCCGCTGGTGCGATCTCGCACAATGCGGCAGCGACACGCTCGGCCGGCTCGTGGGTAAAACCTGCGAAAATGACCTGATCCAGTGTCCCAGCCTGTGCTTGGATGGCGGCTATGATTTTCGGATGGCAGTGACCGTGCGTGATCACCCACCACGACGAAATGGCATCAAAGATCCGGCGGCCGTCGCGCGTCTCGATGAAAGCGCCATCCGCACGTGCAACCGCAAGCATCGACGGCTCAAGCCCGTGTTGCGTGAACGGGTGCCAGATGCGCGAGCGGTTGCCGATGCTCATGGCCCGCCCGCTCCGAGCCCGAGAATGTCAGCCACGCTGAAATGAGCCGCAAACGCCCGCTTCAAGGTCTCGCCATCGAGCGGCTCCAAGGGCTGCAAGCGGCCAAGCATCTTGACGCCGCCCATCTGGCAAATGGTCCGCTGGCTATCGGCATTTTCGCCGCCAACAAAAGCCACGCCAAGAATGGGAATGGCGCGCCGCTTCAAGGCTTCGATCGAGAGCAAGGAGTGATTGATCGTGCCGAGCCGCGTTGAGGCACACAGCACAACGGGGAATTTCCAGCGCGCAAACAGGTCAATTTGCAGCACCGTCCGCGTCAAGGGCACGGCTAGTCCACCCGCCCCTTCGATAATGAGCGGGCCGGTCACTTGCGGCGGGTTGAGCGCCGCTACATCAATCGTGATGCCGTCGCGCTCGGCGGAAAAATGCGGTGATGCCGGTGTCTTGAGCCGATAAGCCTCTGGCAGAATGCGCTCGGCACTGAGCCCGCTCAACCGGCGCACGTCATCGCCATCCGTTTCGCCGTCGAGGCCAGCTTGAACCGGCTTCCAATAATAGCCGTCGAGCGCGCGCGTTAATGCCGCTGCAAAGACCGTTTTGCCGATGCCGGTGCCGGTTCCGGTGATGACGATGTGTGTGCTCATGCGGCCATCTCGGCCCGCGCATGAGCCAGCGCCGCGATCAGCTTTGTGAGGCTGGCTTGATCGCTGTTGAGCGTAATCGTCAGCCGCAGACGGGCCGTGCCCTCGGGCACCGTTGGCGGACGAATGGCACGAATATCGTAGTCGCGCGCGGCCATGGCATCCGCCAACGCCAGCGCGCGGGCATCTGTGCCAGCGATAACCGGTTGGATCTGCGATCCCGACGGCGCGATGCCGCACTGACGCTCAAGTTCGCGTCCAGCGTGGGCGATCAAAGCCAATAGTGCCTGACGCCGCTCGGGCTGCTGCTGCACGATCTCGAGGGCTGCCCGCACCGTCGCGGCAACCAGCGGCGACGGCGCGGTCGCGTAAATGAATGACCGTGCACGGTTGATCAAAAAATCCTTGATCACCGCCGGCGCAATGACAAGCGCGCCCATCACGCCAAGGGCCTTGCCACAGGTGTGCAGCGAGATGACATTGGCGCGACCTTCAAGGTGCCCGCCGAGCCCGCGTCCACCCGCACCGAACACGCCCGTCGCGTGCGCTTCATCGATCACCAGCATCGCTTCATGCCGGTCGGCAACGCGCATCAGCTCGTCGAGCGGGGCACGGTCGCCATCCATGCTGTACAGGCTCTCGACCGCGATCCACGGCTGGCCCGTGCCG
>JANMOL010000452.1:0-1969 GCA_031369245.1 Hyphomicrobium sp.
CGCGATCGTCTTTATCGATGGCGCGGTCACGGATCCGGGCGCTCTTGCAATTGCCGCTCCAGCTGGCGCTGAAATTGTCATGCTCAACGCAAATTCAGACGGCTTGGCACAGATCGCGGCTTACCTTTCCGGCCGGTCCAACATCGATGCGGTGCATATCATTTCCCACGGCACGGCGGGCGATCTGATCCTTGGAAACGCGCACGTTAACTCGGCTTCGATTGCCAGCGCGCATGCCGATGAACTCGCCCTCATCAAATCGGCGTTGTCGGCAGACGGCGACATCGCCATTTACGGATGTAATGTTGCGGCCGGCGTGATTGGTGAAACATTCGTCTCACGGCTGGCTGATGCGACAGGCGCAGACATTGCAGCCTCGGTCGACGACACGGGCTCGGCCCGCCTTGGCGCCAACTGGACGCTTGAAATGCGCTTGGGGCTGATTGAAGCAAACCTCATCGACGCGCCTGAGTGGAACGGCGAACTGGCCCCGCTGACCATCACCACGACAGCAGCGCCAACAGTCACAGGCGCCACTGGCACCAATGCCGTCACGCTGCTTTTAGAAGGCGGTACCGGCCTTGTTGGTCTATGGACCAATGCCGGAACCATTGGCAGCACCAGCATTGATCTGCGAGCCACCGTCACCGGACTGACCGCGAGCACCGTTTCCTTCTTCACCCTAGGCGACGATCCGTCCATCATCGTCAACGGCCCAGCGACCGCAACCATCAAATGGGAAATTTTTGCGTCCGGAACGTCGCAAACGGTCATCGCCGTTGGCAGCCCGAATTTCCAGATCGCCGATATCGACGGTGTGGGCGGTATTCCCAACACGCGCGAATCTGTAAGGCCATCATTGAATGGCTTGACAGCCTACACGACCGAAACCGTCACCAATCTCGTGGCAACCACGTCCGCCAGCGGCGTGCTAGTTTCCGGCACCCAGAATCAGAACGGTGAATCGAACTCGCTCGTCCGATTTACATGGAATGATGTTTCAACCTGGACCGTAAGTTACACTCTGGCGGCAGGCTCCGGCTTTGGAAACGCTGTGTCACGCCACGATGGCGACGGCGACTTCACGTTCGTTGCCCCCAATACCGTTTCGCTGCTCACGCTCGACCTCGATGACAACAATTCGACGGCAGCAGGCACGGCCTATCAAGCCACTTATGTAGAGAACTCAGCCCCAATCCGGATCGCAGATCTCGGCGATGTTGCGATTGTGCAGAATAGCGTTCTCGGCACAACGCTCGGCAGTGCGACGATTGTGCTGACCAACGCGCAAGCCAACGATGTGCTGTCCGTCGGATCACTCCCGTCAGGCATCAGCGCTACGATCGATACCAGCGTGACTGGCAAGATCACCGTGACGTTGACAGGTTCGGCGACAGTCGCGGCGTATCAGACAGCACTGCAAAGTATCTTGTTCTCGAACACTTCTGATCAACCGAGCACCACCGACCGGCAAATCGAAGTGTCGGTGAAAAACACCGTGCTTGGCACCTCGAGTCTTACGGCCTTGTCAACGATCCACGTCACGCCGGTGAACGATGCACCCGCCGATGGCGACGAGACCAACACTGTCACCGAAGACACCACGCTGACTGTTCCCGTAGCCACAGGGCTGCTCGCCAACACGGTTGACCCCGATGGCGCCACAGCAATAATCACCGGCTACACCATTGCCGGCATCGCGGGCACGCAGTCAGTCGGCTCCGGCGTGCTCATCTCCGGCGTCGGCACCATTTCGATCAGCGCCGATGGCTCCTATAGCTTTGCGCCTGCCACAAACTATACAGGTGCGATTCCCGTCATCACCTACACCGTCTCCGACAGCAACGGCGGCACCAATACGTCCACGCTGACGCTCGCGATGATCCCCGTCAACGACGCGCCGGTCGCCATGGCAGACACCGGCAGCGTCTCTGAAGACGGTCCGGCGGCTATGGGCAACGTCATCACC
>JANMOL010000465.1:0-12868 GCA_031369245.1 Hyphomicrobium sp.
CGGCCTTGTCAGGAGCAGCCTTGTCAGGCGCAGCAGGTGCCGCCTTGTCAGGCGCAGCAGTCGCGGTCTTGGTTTCAGCCCCGGGCTCGAAGCCGGGCAGCGAATAGCCAACCTTCGCGACGCCGTCACGGCTCATCGAGCGCGTCTCGATCAGCGTTTTGGTCCCAAAGATCAGCAGCAGGGCCGCCAGCACCGAGCCTGCGATCTTGGTCCATTCAAAGCTATCCATGGAGTCGTCCTTGAAAATCTTGCGGGTCGCGCCCCGCCAAATCAATGGCGGCGGCGTCATTCAGAGATATATAAGCTCGGCTTTGCGGCGCAAGCTGGGATCGCCACGATTTGCCCGCAGACCGCGAGACTCTTTGTCACCGATCCGAAAGACAGTGCCCGTGAAGTCCCCAATGCCGTTGCCAATACCGTCCGCAGTGTCTAGCCAATCAACCGCCCAAAACGCTGGCCCGGACACGGCTGCTGAGGCCGCCGCCGGATCGGCGCTGATCGTCATTCCCGCCCGCATGCAGGCCACCCGGCTGCCGGGCAAACCGCTGGCCGACATTCACGGCCAGCCGATGATCGTGCACGTCTGGCGGCGGGCAATCGCTGCCAACTGCGGACCAGTCATCGTCGCAACCGACAGCCGCGAGATCGCCGCCGTCGTCGCGGCTGCGGGCGGCGACTGCGTTATGACGCGCGCCGATCATGTCTCCGGTTCCGACCGGGTTTTTGAAGCGGTGGCGATGTCCGAGGCGGGCCGCCGGGCTGCCATCATCGTCAATCTGCAAGGCGACCTGCCGGCCATCGACCCGGGCTTGATTGCAGCCTGCATCGCTCCGCTCGCCAATGCGCAAACTGACATCGCGACGCTCGCTGCCGAAATTCGCGATCGCGAAGAGCGCACCAATCCGAACGTCGTCAAAGTCATCGGCACGCCGCTCGCCAATCGCCATCTGCGCGCTTTGTATTTCACCCGCGCCACCGCCCCATCAGGTGACGGCCCGCTCTATCACCACATCGGCATTTACGCCTACAAGCGCGCCAGCCTCGAACGCTTCGTCGCGCTGCCGCCCTCGACGCTGGAATTGCGCGAAAAACTCGAGCAGTTGCGCGCGCTGGAAGCTGGTATGCGCATTGACGTGGCGATCGTTGACACCGTTCCGCTCGGTGTCGATACTCCCGCCGATCTTGAAAAGGCCCGCCGCCTGCTGGCGACCTGACACGGCCTGCCATAACAAAAACTCGAAACCGGAAAGCAGTTCCCCTCCATGCCGCACGCATCGCGCGATCCCGCAGGCCCGGCTAAAATCTCCTATCAGGGCGAGGCTGGCGCAAATTCGCATCTCGCCGCGCGCGAAGCCTTCCCCGATTTCGAAGCCGTTGCTTATCCAACCTTTGAAGACGCTTTGGCAGCCGTCAAAAACGGTGACGCGCACTACGCTATGATCCCGATTGAAAATTCGGTCGCGGGCCGCGTGGCCGACATCCATCACCTGTTGCCGGATGCCGGATTGTTCATTGTCGCGGAGCATTTCCTGCGTGTCCGTCATCAGCTGATGGCCAAGCCCAACGCCACGCTGCAAACCATCAAGCGCGTCATGAGCCACACGCAAGCGCTCGGCCAATGCCGCAACACGCTGCGCAAACTCGGGTTGAAACCGGTCCCGGAAGCCGACACGGCCGGAGCGGCCCGTATCGTATCTGAGAACGATGATGTGACGACGGCCGCCATCGCCTCCAAGCTGGCAGCCGAAATCTACGGCCTCAAGATCCTCAAGAGCGACATGGAGGACGAGGTTCATAACACCACGCGCTTCGTCGTGCTCGCCAAGGAACCCGACGACGCCGAAGCCGGCAACGGCGAAGTCGTCACGACCTTCATCTTCCGCGTCCGCAACGTGCCCGCCGCGCTCTACAAAGCTCTGGGAGGCTTTGCCACCAACAGCGTCAACATGACCAAGCTCGAAAGCTACCAGACCGAGGGCACCTTCAACGCCACGATGTTCTTTGCCGATATCGACGGCCACATGAAGGAACGCCCGGTGCAACTGGCGATGCAGGAGCTGTCGTTCTTCTCAACCGAGGTAAAGGTGCTCGGCACCTATCCGGCCAGCGCCTACCGCAAGGAGGCCGCCGAGCTGGCAGCCAGCGGGCAAATTCCTGTCCGTCACCCGCTGTAAGGGTCTCGTCATGCGTCTCGCCGGTAAGGTCGCGATTGTGACGGGCGCCGCCTCGGGCTTCGGGCGCGGCATCGCCGAGGCATTCGCCGCCGAAGGCGCCCGCGTCGTCATTGCCGATCTCAACGGCGAGGGCGCCCGGGCCGTGGCGCAAGCGCTCGGCAGCGCCACCGCACTCGGCCTCGCAACTGACGTCACCCAACGCGCTGATGTCGAGGCCATGGTCGCTGCAACGGTGGCAACGTTCGGCGGCTTGGACATCCTCGTCAACAATGCCGGAACGACCCACAAAAACCAATCACTGCTGACGGTCAGCGAAGCCGACTTCGACCGGATTTACTCAGTCAACGTCAAGTCGATCTACCTGACGACGCTGGCAGCTGTACCGGAATTTGACAAGCGCGGCGGCGGCGTCATCATCAATGTGGCGTCCACCGCTGGCCTGCGTCCGCGCCCTGGGCTGACCTGGTACAACGGCTCGAAGGGTGCAGCGCTGACGCTGACCAAATCCATCGCCGTCGAACTCGCGCCTAAAAACATCCGCGTCAACGCGATCAACCCAGTGATCGGTGAAACCGGCATGATCGAGCAGTTCATGGGGTTACCCGACACCGCCGAAAACCGCGCAAAATTTATCGCGGGCATTCCGCTTGGCCGGTTCTCCAAGCCATCCGACATTGCCAACGCCGCGCTGTTTCTTGCCGACCCCGCCAGCGCTTTCATCACTGGCACGGCGATCGAGGTTGACGGCGGCCGCTGCATTTGAATTTTTGAGCAAAACTTGCGTCGAGTTTGCGGCCAATGTGCTTCAAGGCCGCCTAAAAATGGCCCGCCGCTTTTGAGCGCTCGTCAATCCGTTGCGGCCTAGAATGCAACGCGGGGGCGCTTGTGAAGAAGGCACGACGCCATGTCTATCGATGATCAATCCAGCGACCGCCGGCAATTTGGCCGTCGCCATACCCACACCATAGGCCGGGTCAAGCTACCGGGTCGCGGCTCACTACCCTGCATCGTCCGTAACCTGTCCGATGGCGGCGCGCTGCTCGTGTTTGACCGGCCGGAATGGCTGCCATTCGGCTTTCTGCTGACGATTGACGGCGACGACACGACCTACGGCTGCGAAGTCCGCCACCATTTCGGCGAGCGCGTCGGCGTTGAATTCGTCGACGTCGCCGTCATCGATATGTCCAGCCCTGCAGCCGCCAGCGGCAGCCGCAGTTCCTGGATCGCGCCCAACAGCACGTCGCGCTGGCGCTGACAGCCAGCGCTAAACTTGGCCCTTATACTTCTGCCGGGACATCGGCAGCACAGTCGTGCGCATGCCCGTGCCCGACAGCAACGCGTTGGCGACGGCTGGAAGAATGACCGGCGTTCCCGGTTCGCCAACACCGGTCGGCGCCGCGGACGACGGCACGATATGCACATCGACATCTGGCATGCCCGACATCCGCAGCACGTCGTAGTCGTCGTAATTCGATTGCTCGACCGCGCCATTTTTCAGTGTGATCGCGCTTTTCATCGCAGCACCCAGCCCAAAGCCGATGCCGCCTTCCATTTGCGCGGCGATCACGTCGGGGTTGACGGCGACGCCGCAATCGATCGCACACACCACGCGATCAACCTTGAACGAGCCATCATCCTTCAAAGTGACCTCGGCGATGTTGGCGACGTAGGACGCAAAACTCTCGTGCACCGCGACGCCGCGCAGCTTGCCAGCAGGCAGCGGCGTGCCCCATCCGGCTTTTTCGGCAGCCAGCTTCAACACGCCGGTGTGGCGTGGCTTGTCTTTCAGAAGCTCGAGCCGGAAGGCCACCGGGTCTTTGCCGGCTTCCTTGGCGAGAATGTCGATCATGTGCTCGGTGGCGTGCGCGGTGTGGGTCGATCCGACCGATCGCCACCACAAGACCGGTACACCCGCCTTCTGCGTGTGCAGTTCGAGGCGCAAATTGGGGATTGCGTAGGGCAGCGACGCCGCGCCTTCGACAGACGTACTATCGATGCCGTCCTTGACCGTCACCGCTTCAAACGGCGTGCCCGCCATGATCGATTGCCCGACGATGCGGTGTTGCCACGCGATGATCGCACCAGCCTTGTCGAGCCCGGCTTTGATCCGATGCACATAGATCGGCCGGTAGTACCCGCCCTTGATATCGTCTTCTCGCGTCCACATGACTTTGATCGGCACCGGCTTGCCATAGGCCTTGGCGATGTCACAGGCTTCGCGCACGAAGTGACAGTCGGCGATCGCGCGGCGGCCGAACGATCCGCCGGCCCAGACGGTATGCAGCTTAATCGCTTCCGGTTTGAGCCCGAGCACGGCGCATGCCGTACCGTGATCGAGTGTTTGCATCTGCGAGCCGGTCCAGATGTCGGCCGTTGATCCGTCATAGCGGATGACGCAGTCCATAGGCTCCAGCGGCGCATGCGCGAGGTAGGGAAACTCGAAATCGACGGTGACGATTTTGTCAGCTGCTTTCAGTCCCGCCTCGACATCGCCATCCGAGCGCGCCTTGGCGCCGGGCTGATCAAGCAGAGCTTTGTAGGCCGTGACGATATCGGCTGAGCCGCGCTTTTCGGCCTTGCTGTCGTCCCAGGTGACCTTGAGCGCATCGCGCCCCTTGATCGCGATCCAGGTGCTGGTCGCGAGCACGGCGACGCCCTGCGGCACTTGCAAAACTTTGACGACGCCTTTGATTTTCTCAGCGGCGGCGGCATCGAAGGACTTGACGGTCGCGCCAAATAGAGGCGGCCGCGCGATGACCGCCATCACCATACCGTCGAACTGCTGGTCGATAGTAAACTTGGCCGTGCCGTTGCTCTTGGCCTCGCTGTCGACCCTTGGAAACGATTTGCCGATGTAGACAAAATCCTTCGGGTCCTTCAGCGCAGGCTTGTCGGGAATGCTTTCAGCAGCGGCCAGCACGGCGAGCTCGCCGAACGTCGCCGACTTCCCGGCTGCCGTGACAACACCCTTGGAGACCGTGATGTCACTGGCCTTGACGCCCCAGCTCTTGGCGGCCGCGGCAACGATCATGGCTTTGGCCGCAGCCCCCGCGCTGCGGTACTGCTCGTAGGAATTGGCCAAGCCGGTCGACCCGCCGACGCCTTGCACGCCGAACGCTAAGTTTTTATATTTGGCCGCATCGGCTGGCGCGAATTCGGTTTTGATTTGCGCCCGGTCGGCATCGAGTTCTTCAGCAACCAGCGTCGCGAGCCCGGTTGCTGCACCCTGACCCTTGTCGAGGTGCTTGATGATCACGGTCACGGTGTTGTCTGGAGCGACAATCAAAAACGGGTTGGGCGCTAAGTTGCCGGCTGCCCCTGCTGCCGCGGCCGCTTGCGCGCTGCCGTTGAGCCCCGGCACCGGAGCCGCCAGCCCGATGATCAAGCCGGCTCCGGCTCCACCCGACAGTTTGAGGAACATCCGGCGCGAAGAAACGCCGGCCGGCGCGGGTGCTTCACTGGGTAAAGCAAACATGTTGGTCAGCTGTGATTGTGAATTCGAAACGGTCATGTTGCGCCTCGCAGGTCGGATCGGGATTTAAGTCGGATGGGAAATTAATTGGCACTGGCAGGGCACGGCGCACCAGCCGCCGCCCAGGCCTTGAGTTCGGTGACGAATTGCGGATGCGGCGTTGAAACCGGTGCGCGGTCGCCGCCCGGCGCCCAGCCCCACAGCACCAGGCCGTCCTTGTCCATGTGCTCGACCAGGGCTGCGATATCTTTGCCGCCGTTCTTGCTTTCATCTTTCAGCGCCGTGCACAGCTCGGCGTCATTCAAACCCTTCCAGCCCATCGAGAGCGGTGCGAGGTGCCAATTGGGTGCGCCGGGCACTCCGCTGTCGTTGTTATTCTCATCGCGATGGCAGGCATTACAGCGCGCATTGACGAAGCCCAAGTTATCGGCCCCGCGTACGATATTTTGTAAGTGCTTGTGCTCATCCTCGCCCTGCCGCGGGCGATCGTCACGCGGATGGCAGTTCATGCATCGGGGATGGCGCAGCACGGTCGCGACCGGCGTGAACAAAGCGCCATCGGCAGCCGCCGCGTTCGCCGTCGTGACAAGACCGGCCGGCTCCGTGCGCGTTGCGCTGAACATCGCTCCAACGCCCGCTGCCAAAAGTGCCGCAACGACGGGAAGGAGAATGCGCAAAGAAATCGGCGGCATGGGCGAAAACCTCTGAGTGAAAATACCTTGGTGACTATCGCGGCCGCGACGGCCTCATCCCGCGAGGGTTTTGGCCGCATCGTGGATGGCGGCGCGTATCCGGTGATAGGTCGAGCAGCGGCAGAGGTTGCCATCCATCGCCTTGTCGATGTCGTCGTCGGTTGGTTTTTGAATTTGCGTCAACAGCCCGACAGCCGACATGACTTGCCCCGGTTGGCAATATCCGCACTGCGCGACGTCGAGCTTAATCCAAGCCGCCAGTACGGCTGCCGTCACATCGCCCTTCACGCCTTCGATTGTGGTGACCTCGCGGCCTGCGGCGTCGCGGGCTTGGATTTGGCAGGACCGAACCGCTTCGCCATCAAGATGCACCGTGCAAGCCCCGCATAGGGCAGCCCCGCATCCAAATTTTGTCCCTGTCAGCTTCAGCTCATCGCGCAGCACCCAAAGCAGCGGCGTTTCAGGATCGGCCTCGACCGTGCGCTTCTGTCCATTGACGGAAAACGTCGTTGGCATGGATCAAGCCCCTCAGTCTCATGTTGCAGAAGATGAATTCTAGCCCCGGCAAGGCGGCCCGCACCAGCCATCCAACGGAACCCGTGACGTCTGTACGTAGCAACTCATCTTAAGATTTAAAGTTCCCGGTGCACATATTGGCGGGGTGGCGTGCTTCGCGCGTCTCTGCGGCATTGGTGCGCAAAATTCAGGCAAGGGTTGTGCGCGGCCGCCGTAAAGCCCATGATGGTGACGGGAGGTTGGCGGCGGACGTGTTTGTCGCCAACCGGGTCAGGTCCGGAAGGAAGCAGCCCTAACGATTCGAACTCGGGTCGCTTGCCAGCCTCCTTTTTCCGCTCGCGCGCTCTCTCGCGCGCCTGAGCGTCGCACGCGATCCGGCGCAATCGCTTATGGCGCGGCTCGCCACGGGTCGCACGGCTCTACAACCCTCCAGGCGACTTGCTGCCTTGCCGTAGGGGCGCCTTGCTCCTTTGCCCTCCGGGCGCTAGGTCTAACTACAATTATGGCCAAGAAAAAATCCACGACCGAGGGTGATGCGAGTGCCAGCGCGGACAGCGCTGAGCCCGCAAAGCCTTACGTTGTTCTCGCGCGCAAATACCGCCCCGCAACCTTCGATGATCTGATCGGCCAATCGGCCATGGTCACCACGCTGCGTAACGCTTTCGCCTCGGGCCGCATAGCGCAAGGCTATATGCTGACCGGCGTGCGCGGCGTCGGCAAAACCACCACCGCCCGCATCCTCGCCCGCGCGCTCAATTACGAAGCGCCGGGCATCGATAAGCCAACGATCGATATGCCAACCGGTGTTTTGGGTCTCGGCCGCCATTGCGCCGAGATCATGGAAGGCCGCCATCCCGACGTGTTCGAGATCGACGCCGCCTCCAACACCGGCGTCGACAATATTCGCGACATCATCGAGAGCGCGCAATATACCCCGCTGATCGCCCGCACCAAGGTCTTCATCATCGATGAAGTCCACATGCTTTCCAAGGGCGCGTTCAACGCACTGCTCAAAACGCTCGAAGAGCCGCCGGGCCACGTCCGGTTCATTTTCGCGACGACCGAAATCCGCAAAGTTCCCGTGACGGTGCTGTCACGCTGCCAGCGCTTTGATTTGCGCCGGGTTGATCAGCCGGTGCTGGCCGCGCATTTCAAAAAAATCGTCGCCAGCGAGGGCGCCAAGGCCGACGACGATGCGCTGGCACTGATTGCGCGTGCCGCTGAAGGCTCGGTGCGCGACGGCCTGTCGATCCTCGATCAAGCCATCGCGATGAGCCAAGGTCATGTCACCGCGCCGCACGTCCGCGCCATGCTGGGCCTTGCCGACCGTGCCCGTATCTTTGATTTAGCCGAAGCGCTGTTTCGCGGCGATGCCGCGGCCGCGCTCGGCGGTTTCGAAGGCCTCCATCAGGATGGTGCGGAAGCGCTCCAGATTGTGTCCGATCTGGCCGAAGCCGTGCACGTCGTCGCGCGCATCAAGGCGGTCGGCGAAGACCCGGCGGGCGAAGGCTTATCGGCTGAAGAAAAGCGCCGCGGCTCGGCCTTGGCTGAGCGCCTGTCGATGCCGTATTTATCGCGCGCCTGGCAGATGCTGCTCAAAGGCATTGAAGAAACAGCCCGCGCCCCCTCGCCGCTGGCGGCGGCCGAAATGGTGCTCATTCGGCTCGCCTACACCGCTGATCTGCCGACACCCGATGATCTGATCCGCACACTCGGCGGCGGCGCGATGGCCGCCCGCGGTGCGCCCGCTCTGCGCCCCAAGCCAGAGCCGCGTGACGAGCGCGGTCCGCTCAATCACACGCCGTCAGCGCCCTCAGCCTCATCGGACGCGAGGCCAACGCCGCCGGCTCCGCCAGCCCCGGCGCTGGCGGCTGATGACGGCGATCTGTTTGATGCCAGCGCCAGTGACAGCGCCAACGCCAGTGCCAGTGACAGCGACGCCGACAGTGACGACCTGGGCGGGCTGGAACTTGAACTCGACGGCGCGCCGCAGCCTCTGACCTCGCTCGCGACCGACGTCCGCACGTTCGCCGATGTCGTCGCGCTCGCTGGATCGAAACGCGACGCCAAGCTCAAGTATCATCTTGAGGATCACGTCAGCCTCGTGAAGTTCGACGCCGCCGCCGGCTCAATCGATCTGTTCCTGCTGCCGGGTGCGCCGCCCGAAATGGCCAACGATCTGCGCGAAAAGCTGAATGTCTGGACCAAGCGGCGCTGGGTTGTGGTGCTCTCGAAGGAGCCGGGTCAGCCGTCACTGGGTGCCACCCGCCGCGAGCGCGAGGCACAGGAACTCGAAAGCCTGAAAAATCACCCGGCAGTGCGCGCGATCTTCGAGGCGTTCCCAGACGTAAAGATCGCAGAGGTCCGGCGTTTGATCGGCCCCGAAACCGATATCGACGATGAGAGCGCCGCCGGATGAGCGGCTGGCGCCATCGACAAGAGACCTCCACGCCGCCATACGAGGGTTTGCATGAAAGACTTGATGGGCATGATGAAGCAGGTTGGCCAGATGCAGGCCCGCCTGAAAGAAGTTCAGGAAGAACTGGCCCGGGCCGAGTTCATGGGTCAGTCGGGCGGCGGTCTTGTGACAGTCACGCTCGACGGCAAAGGCGAGCTCAAGCGCGTGCACATCGACCCGAGCCTTATGACGCCCGGCGAAGGTGAGATCCTTGAAGATCTGATCGTCGCCGCATCGACCGATGCCCGCGCCAAGTCCGATGCCGCGATGCAGACCAAGATGGCCGAAATATCCGGCGGCCTGCCCCTGCCGCCCGGCATGAAGTTATTCTAGACAAGGCCATCTGCGAACCGCCGCATGTCTAAAAAAATAGCAGGACCTGAAATCGAGCGCCTTGTGCAGCTGTTGTCGCGGCTGCCGGGACTTGGACCGCGCTCGGCCCGCAAAGCCGTGCTGACACTGCTGAAGCGGCGCAACGATTTGCTCATTCCGTTGACCGAAGCGCTCGGCCAGGCGGTCGACAAAATTGCCGAATGTCCGGTCTGCGGCAATCTCGACACCGTGTCGCCGTGCAGCATCTGCCGCGATACCCGCCGCGATACCTCGATGATCCTGGTGGTCGAAGAGGTTGGAGATCTGTGGGCGCTCGAACGGGCAGGCGTCGTTGCCGCGCACTATCATGTGCTCGGCGGCCACTTATCGCCGCTCGACGGCGTTGGCCCCGATAAACTCAATATCGCTTCACTCGTGGCACGCGCCGCATCCGGCGGCGTCAAAGAAGTTCTGCTGGCACTCAACGCAACGGTTGAAGGTCAATCCACGGCCCACTACGTCTCCGAACTGCTGTCGCCAACCGGCGTCACGGTCTCGCGCCTCGCCCAGGGTGTTCCGATCGGCGGCGAACTCGACTATCTCGACGAGGGCACGCTGGCTGCGGCCTTCAAGGCCCGGCGCAAGATCTAAGCTGCGCCTTGGAAACTGACGAGAAATCACGCCAGCCCGTGCACCATTCGCCCGGCCGCCACGGTTTGCCGCGAGAGGATCATGAATGAGCACTGTTGCCAGTCCGCGCCGCGCGGCTGACGTTCCAAAGTTTGTAACAGGCTCGATCCTGCGCCACATCCTCGTCATGACGGGGGCAGGCGCGGTCGGTCTGATGGCGATTTTCGCCGGCGATCTCGCCAATATCTATTTCCTGTCACTCGCCGGCGATGAGGCGGTCGTGGCAGCCGTCGGTTATGCCAGTTCAATCCTCTTCATCTCGACTTCGATCGGTATCGGCCTCTCGATCGCCGCGACCGCGCTCGTGGCACCGGCCCTTGGCGCGGGTCTGCGCGTGCGCGCACGCCGGTTGTCAGCGCACGCCCATGTGCTGACCTTCGCCATCTCTGTTGCCCTCAGCATCGTGCTGTGGCTCGCGATCGAGCAGTTTCTGGCGTTGCTTGGGGCTCGCGGACGCACGCTCGAGTTGGCCGCACGCTATCTCGCCATTCTGCTGCCAGCCTTGCCGATGCTGGCACTCGGCATCACGTCATCCGCCGTGCTCCGCTCAGTCGGCGATGCGCGCCGCGCCATGAACGTCACGCTCTACGGCGCCGTCGCCAACCTGGCGCTCGACGTGATTTTCATTCTGCAGCTTGGCTGGGGCCTTGAAGGTGCCGCCTGGGCCTCCGTACTGGCCCGCGCCGTGATGATGGGGATTGGGCTCTACGGCGTCATCGGCGTCCACAAGCTGATGGGCCGTCCCAAGCTCGCCACCTTCCGGCTGGATGCCCCGGCGTTCGCCGCCATCGCGGTGCCAGCGGTGCTGACCAACATCGCCACCCCCGTTGGCAACGCCTACGTGACGGCGGCCATTGCCCACTTTGGCGATAGCGCGGTCGCGGGCTGGGCCGTCATCGGCCGGATTATCCCGGTTGCCTTTGGCGCGATCTACGCGTTGTCCGGCTCCATCGGACCGATCCTCGGGCAGAACCTCGGGGCCCGCCAGCCCGACCGGATGCACCGCACCTTCACGCTGTCGCTCCTGGTGATGTGCGCGTTCACGCTCGCCGCATGGCTCGGCTTGGCGTTCTTTGCCGATGATTTCGCCAATGCTTTCAAGGCCGACGGCACGGCCCGGCATCTCATCGTCGTGTTCTGCCGCTGGCTGTCACCGCTGTTCGTCTTTCTCGGCGCGCTGTTCATTGCCAACGCCGCGTTCAATACGCTCGGGCGCGCGCACTACTCAGCTGTCCTCAATTGGGGCCGCGCGACCATCGGCACGATCCCGTTTGTGATGGCAGGGGCTGCCTATGGCGGCGCCGAAGGGGTCCTCGCCGGCAACATGATCGGCGGCATCGCCTTTGGCGTCGTCGCTGTCTGGATGGGATATCAACTCATTGATAAGACGGGAAATAAGCTCAGGGGTGCCATCCCGGATCGTGTTGATTTGGCATCATCAACATAACAGTCGGTGTCAGGATCGAAATCGCCTTGGTCCGGGGCCGATCTTGCGCTAACCGTGCACTATTCGTTTGTTGTCAGAGTTTTGAAATCAGCAGTTTACCGCGTGATGCGGTCGCCAGGCGTACAGTCGTGACAGACCCATCGGCACAAAAACCGGTATTCAGCGGGCTGCGGCCGGCTCTCCTCGAGATGCCGCGCCATCAAAAGCGCGTGCTGCTGGTGACGCTCGATTTCCTGGTACTGACCACCGTCCTCTGGGCTGTCATGTCGGTCCGCTATAACCGCGCCTATTGGCCGTCTGACGCCAATCTCGCACTCGTTCTGCTCGCCGCACCGGCCATGACCATTGTCACGCTGGCTTATGCCGGGCTCTACCGCTTCGTCACGCGCTATCTCGGTTCGCGCGGCCATACCCGCATCATCGGCTCGGTCGCGCTGGCGGTGCTGATGTGGGCGCTCGTGGTGTTGATGTCGGGCCAGCTCAGTATTCCGCGCACGGTTGTGATTTCGTACGGCGTCGCGGCCGCAGCCGTCATCGCGCTGTCGCGTTACCTCATCGGCTGGCTGCTCAAATCGTCGGGCATCGATGTCCCCTCGCTTGAGCCGGCCCGAGAGCGCAATCCGGTGATCATCTATGGCGCCTCCCAGTCGGGCGTCGAACTGGCCCGCGCCTTGACGCGCTCGTCGAGCCTCGAAGTCATGGGCTTTTGCGACAACTCCCCGACGCTCTGGGGCCAGTACATTCGCGGCATCAAGGTCTACCGGCCCGAGCGTCTTGGCCGCGTCATCGAGCGCTTCGCGATCAAGGAAGTTCTCCTCGCCATTCCCGCGAGTGAGCGCAACGAGCGCCGCTTGGTTTTGAAGGAACTCGAAAACTATCCGGTCACCGTCAAGGTTCTGCCGTCGATCGAAGACATCGCCGCTGGCCGCGTTGGTGTCACCGATCTGCGCCCGCTCGATGTCGATGATCTGCTCGGCCGCGACAGCGTTCCGCCGATCGGTGATTTGCTGTCCCGCAATACCAAAAACAAATGTGTGCTCGTGACCGGCGCCGGCGGCTCGGTCGGCTCAGAGCTCGTCCGCCAGGTTCTGCGCCAAAGCCCGTCGC
>JANMOL010000510.1:0-3171 GCA_031369245.1 Hyphomicrobium sp.
GCCGCTGACAATTTGACCTCGTCTTTGCGATCCTTCAGGCCCAAGCCGATCGCCAGCACAGGCGCAGGTGCGCCCGGCGCTTTGATCTGCACGATGCCGCCCTTGGCGGTCGTGATCGTATCGCCCGCTTGGAAGCTTTCCAAGCGGCCAAGTGCTACGGTATCGCCCGCCTTGGCCGCCCCGCGCTTTTGGGTTTCTTCGCCGCGGATCGTGAAAATTCCGGCCGCGCGTTCTTCCCTGCCCTCGCGCCCGACCAGGGTGGCGCTATCGGGAATATCGCCCGTCAACACGCGCACATACGACAGCTTGCCGCCGGCTTTGGTGTGGACGTTTTTCAAAACGTAAGCCGCTGACTTGGCGTTTTCGAGTTTGAGGCGGCGGGCGGTATCAGCCACCGTTGGGGCTTCGTGGCGCAAGGCTTTGAGGAGCCGCAGGATGCCATTGCCGTGGGCGGCAGACCCCAGCAGCACCGGGCAAATCGCACCCTCGCGCAATTCTTTCCTCAGATCGTCGAACACCCGGTCGTTGGGCGGGGGGATATCGGCCAGCAACTGCTCCATCAGCTCGTCGTCGTAATCGGCGAGCTTTTCGAGCATCTGGAAGCGGGCTTCCTTCTCGCGCGGCGCGACGGTTGCCGGCAGCTCAATGATCGTACTCTCGGCGTGCTCGCGATACACGTAGGCGCGCTCGGATGCGAGATCGACGAAGCCGGTGGCAATGCCGTTTTCCCAGATCGGGATTTGCCGCAGCACCAGCGGCCGGGCGCTGGCTGGCTGCAGGCTCGGAATGATATCGCGGACATGCGTCGAGACGCTGTCGATCTTGTTCAGGAACAGAAAGTGCGGAAGGCCGAGGTCATCGAGGCGCTTCAAAACCATCTGCAAGGCGGGAACGCGCTTGGGATCGGGCTCGCAGACCACGACCGCTGCATCACACGCCGCCAGCGCAACCGCGCCTTCATGCGCAAATTCCACCGAGCCCGGGCAATCGATAAAGGTGAAGGTATCTCCGAGAAACGACACGTCGGCGACGTTCAGCGCGACGCTCATGGCGTGGTCGCGGGCCTCAGGTGAACTATCACCTATCGTCGATTTGTCGGAGATGGAGCCGGGCCGCGAGATGGCCCCGGTGCGCGCCAGGATGGCTTCGAGGAGTGTTGTCTTACCGCTTGCGAAGGGTCCGATCAGCGCGATACAGCGCGCGCTGCGGACCCCGTCTCTTCCACTTGCAGTGCCACTTCCGCCCCTAGGGCCTTCGGAACTCGCCATAGCTGCCTCCGCCAAACGAGGCGCCAGCCACCGTCAGCCGCCGCACCCCGCCTCGGTCGAGAACGGCTGCTTAAATGGTCTGCCCAAATCGGCATGACGGCAAGAGCCTGCCGCGCGCACATTTGCGTGAGGGCAGATATATTGCAGTGCCATAAAGTTGCTGACGAATGTTCACGGGAATATTGCGGCGCACAGACAAACCGAAATCAATTGTCTCTTAAACTTCAATAATAAGAGAAAAATAACTTGCTCTGGTACAAACTTGGCGCATTATGTTCGTGTCTGAATTTCGCATGTTTGGGGGCATTCACGTGAAGATCAGAACGGGCCAGAGGGACTTGGCTCTGACTGTATGAGGCTGGGTATGAGTATCGAGGCACTAATGTCTGCTGCGCATGCAGCAGGGTATGTCATGGTCGCCGAAGAGGAGCTGCCCGAGGCTTTCGGGTGCGAACCGGCGGTTTTTGAATTCAAATCACAACCCGCAACGTCGCTTGCCATCTGGCGGCCTGTCGTGCCGGCTTTGGACGGTCAACCCGTTCACGCCCACATGGCCAGCGCTTGGAGCTGGTTCACCGGCCGCTTTGCATCAGGCGTGACAGCTTAGGAATTGCAGCCTGGAATGCGGCTCTCAGCGGCTTGCGAGAGCATTCGCTCATGCGCGCTCAGCGGCCGCCAAATGGCTGTTTGGAGCCTCGCGCAGCCCGAGTAATTTGCAACGCAACGGTTATTTCGTCACGCGAGCGCCAGCCGCGCGCGCTGCCAGCCTTCACTTCAAATTCCCGCAAAAGCGCTGAATGCGGGTGCAGGCGTCTTTCAAGGACTCGGTCGACGCCGCATACGACACGCGGAACGATGGCGACCCGGCAAAAGCCGCGCCGTGCACCACCGCAACGCCTTCTTCTTCCAGCAGCGCCGTGACGAAATCCTCATCGGTGTTGATCGTGACGCCGCCCTTACTGGTCTTGCCGATTGTGCCCTTGATGCTCGGGTAGACGTAGAACGCCCCCTGGGGCTTGGGACACACAAGGCCGTTGGCCTGGTTCAGCATGCCCACCACAAGATCGCGCCGCTCGACGAACACCGCGTTGTTCTTGGCGATGAAATCCTGCGGACCGTTGAGCGCTTCGACCCCGGCCCATTGCACGATCGATGATGGGTTCGAGGTCGATTGCGATTGCAGTTTGCACATGGCTTTGATCAGCACTTCGGGCCCTGCCGCATAGCCAAGCCGCCAGCCGGTCATGCAATAGGCTTTCGAAAAACCGTTCATTGTCAGCGTGCGGTCGTATAGCTTCGGCTCGACCTGCACCGGCGTTGAAAACCTCAGGCCGTCGTAGATCAAATGCTCATAGATATCGTCGGTAATCAGCCAGACGTGCGGGTGGCGCAGCAGCACATCGGTCAGCGCCTTGATTTCGGCGGCCGAGTAGGCAGCACCGGTCGGGTTCGATGGGGAATTGAAAATGAACCACTTTGTCTTCGGCGTGATCGCCTTATCCAGCACTTCGGCCTTCAATCGGTAGCCGTCCTCGAAGTGCGTTTCGGCAAACACCGGCGTACCACCCCCGAGCAGCACGATATCAGCGTACGACACCCAGCAGGGGGCCGGCATCACCACTTCGTCGCCGGGATTGAGCGTGGCGAGCAGCGCGTTGTACAGCACCTGCTTGCCGCCGGTTCCAACGGAAACCTGTGATACTTTGTAGTCGAGGTGATTGTCGCGCTTGAATTTCGCGACGATGGCCTGCTTCAATTCCGTGATGCCGTCGACATCGGTGTACTTGGTCTTGCCGTCGTCGATGGCGCGCTTGGCGGCGTCTTTGATGTTTTGAGGCGTATCGAAGTCGGGCTCGCCTGCCGACAGCGAAACGATATCGCGGCCTTGGGCCTTAAGTTGGCG
>JANMOL010000642.1:0-2847 GCA_031369245.1 Hyphomicrobium sp.
CCGATCGTCGAGCACAACGCGGCCGTCGGTTTGAACAACAACGTCTTTGGAACCGATATTGTCGCTGAAGTGGCGCAGGCGTGCGGCGTCGAACGCATGGTGCTGATTTCAACCGACAAGGCCGTCCGGCCAACCAACGTAATGGGTGCCAGCAAGCGTTTGGCAGAGCTCGCGCTGCAAGCCCGCGCCGCTCAGCAAACGGCCACCGTCTTCACCATGGTCCGATTTGGCAACGTGCTCGATAGCTCAGGCTCCGTTGTCGGCCGTTTCCGCCGCCAGATCAAAAATGGCGGACCGATCACCGTCACCCACCCCGAAGTCATCCGCTACTTCATGTCGATCCCGGAAGCCGCCGAACTTGTCATTCAGGCGGGCGCGATGGCCAAGGGCGGCGACGTGTTCGTGCTCGACATGGGCGAGCCGGTCAAAATCGATGAGCTCGCCCGCCTGATGGTCCGCCTCAGCGGTCTTGATGTCCGCGATGACGCTAATCCTGAAGGCGACATCGCCATCACCTACACCGGCTTGCGGCCCGGCGAAAAGCTCTATGAAGAACTGTTGATTGGGGCCAACACCACCGGCACCGAACATCCGCGCATTCTGCGCAGCGACGAACCAGCCTTGCCGGCCGCAGAATTGCGCCGTGAATTCGATCTGCTCAGAGCCGCCATGGAGATGCGCGACGTCGAAACGATCCAAGCCGTTTTGACGCGCACGGTCGAAGGCTACCGGCCGGATTCAGAAGTCCGCGCCGTCGAGAACGCGGCGGCCGCAACCTGGGTAGCGCCCACCCGGACGCTCCATTGATATGCCGGCCGCGGCCTCACTCAACTCCGGCAAGCGGATCGCGATCATCGCGCCATCGTCGTTGACGCTGCGTGAAAGTACCGGAAACTTTATCGACGGCCTGCTCGCCGCGCGTCACGGCCTGCTCATTCTGACGGACGCTGAATTCAGCCCCGTCGATGACGAGTTTCGTGCAGGCGGCGCGGTTGTGACGGCGATCGCCCGGCGGCCTGAAGGATTTTCGCTCTGGCCGGCGCGGCAAGACGTGCAGGTGCTTGCCAAGCAGATCGCGCTGTTTGATCCCCATGCCGTACTGGCGTGTGGCGCAGCCCGTCTGCCGCGCGCGCTGGCAGCCGCCAAACAGGCGCGCGTGGCGCGCATCGCCGCCGTGCTCAATGATGCCGGTGCCGGTAAAATGCCCATCGCGCTCACCCGGGCGTTGCGCGCCGCCCATGTCATCGTCGCCCACAACAGGGAGACACTGCGCGCGCTGTCATTGGCGGGCCTGAACGGCGCACTCCGGACTGTCGTGCAGTTGCCGGGCGCGGGTGCTGATCTCATTGCCATGCAAGCGCTGCCGCTGCCAGCGCACGATCAGCCTTTGGTCTTTCTGTTTGCTGGACCGCTCGGCAAAGCGGCAGGCATCAGCGAATTTTGTGAGGCCGCCCGGCTGATCGGGCTTGAGCGGTTGCCGGCAAAGTTTGTGGTGGCCCGCACGCCGTCGGTCGAACAGGCGCTGGAAACAGCGCCGTTTTTTGTCGCCTCGGCTGACAACTTGACAATCGTGGAGGACGGCGCAGACCTCTCCCAGCTCATCGCATCGGCCCATGTGTTTGTCGCGCCATCGCACGCCGAGGCGATGCCCTATTGCGCACTCCAGGCGCTGGCGTCTGGCCGCCCGTTGATCGTCAGCAATACGGCTGGCAACCGTGAAACCACCGATGAAATGGTCAACGGCATGCTTGTTCCCACGGCCGACGCCGCAGCACTCGCCGATGCCATCCGGCGCATGATCGCACATCGCGACTTGCTGCCCGCGATGGCGCGCGCCAGCCGCTTGAAAGCCGAGCGGCATTTTTCAAACGTGCCCGTCCATACAGCCCTCAACGCCGCGCTGGGGCTCGCCTGATGATGGCGGGCTTGGTCCTCGTGACAGGCGCGTCGGGCTTCGTCGGGCAGCATATGGTGCAAAGCCTGGCCCGTCGCGGCTATCGCGTGCGCGCGGCGTCACGCCAGCCATCGCCAGCCTTCGGACCAGCCGTTGAGACCGTCACATTGCCCGATCTCTCGCAGCCGTTTTCCGCAGCTGAGCTTGTTGCCGGTACCGATGCCGTCATCCACCTGGCCGGCATCGCCCATGCCACGCGGGCCATTCCTGAAGCCGCCTATGTTGCAACAAATGCAACGGCCGCGCGCACCTTGGCCGAAGCGGCCCGTGTTGCAGGTGTACGCCGGTTTATTCTGATGTCGTCGGTGCGCGCGCAATGCGGGCCGTCGGTCGACGGCATCCTGACAGAAGATCGGGTGCCAGCGCCAACCGATGCCTACGGCCGCTCAAAACTTGCAGCCGAACGTGCGATCGCACACGCGCTGACCGGTTCGGCCGTCAACTGGACGGTGCTGCGGCCGGTCCTGGTTTACGGCGCGGGCGTCAAGGGCAACATGCAGACGCTCTTCCACTTAGCGCGATCGCGCTGGCCGTTGCCGGTCGGCGGCCTCAACGGTCGCCGGTCGATCGTCAGCGTTGAAAATCTCTGCTCTGCCGCCGTCCACGCGATGACCTCGGACAAGACCGAAAGCGGAACTTTTCTCGTCGCCGATGATGAACCGCTGATGGTGGCTGAAATGATCGCAGCCTTACGCGCCGGTCTTGGCCGCATCGCCGGCGTGTTGCCGTTGCTGTTGCCCGCCAAGGCCGTCGCTGTCAGTTTGCGGGTTCTGCATCGCGACGCGCTGGCCGCCCGGTTGTTTGAAGATCTCATCGTTGATACACGCCACTTGCGGGCGACCGGATGGAGCCCGCCCGAACAAACGCGCGCAGCGTTGGCCGCGGCGCTTTCC
>JANMOL010000010.1:0-2537 GCA_031369245.1 Hyphomicrobium sp.
TCGCTTCGCCCCGGCCCGATGCGAACACAAGGCCTGCCATAGGACCGGCCGTCGGGGCTGACAGGCTGACAGAACTCGAACCGGACAGATCGATCGACGAACCGATGCCGGAAAACAGGATCGATACGCCATTGCCTTCGATACTCGCCCCGCCGCTGAGACTGAGGCCGCCATCGCGCAACACGTAGTCGCCAGGGTTCAAAATTACAGAAACTTTTCCGGAAGCATTGATCCCGCCGCAATAGACGCCAGGAGACAGCGTAACGATCCCGCTGTTGGGTACGGCAAAATTTGTGAAGGTGCATGCGCTCGCAAGGGGCGGCGCCCAATCCAACAGCGGATCGGCGACCGGCGGGCAATTTTGCTTTGCAGCTGGCGTGAAGCTAAATCCAGTCCCATTGATTTGACCGACGGCGCAGGTTGCGGAGGCGGTCACGCTTCCTGAGCCATTGGCATCGATGGACGTCGCAGAGGTCGCATTTGACCAGATGGCGCAATTTTTAGCGACGACGCCGCCGGACAGATTAAGATCGATCCCTTTAATTCCGGCTGGATCCAGCGCAATGATACAAGCCCGAGCCGAGGTGGACGAGTCTGCAAAAGCCTCTGATTCAACGCTGACCGAAAATGTTTCGGAACTGAATAACTTGGACAGAAACCGCGGCGCAGGCACGGACGTTTTAACATTCACAAGGCCCGATGCTCGTGATGCAGAAACCGTGACATCTGCCGTTGAAGCGAGTTTCGAGCGAACGAAATTTTCCGCTGATTCAATGGCTTTTGTCTCAGCGCGATCGTCCTGTCCGTCGATGACGGCTAAGCTCATCGCGGTGGCACCCGCGAGCGCCGCCGAGTCGGCTGCAGCATGAGCTTCCGAGCGCTGATGCTCCCAAACTGAGTAATCGATGGCAAGGCCAGCAATCCCCATCATCGGAACGATCAATAGCGCAGCTAGGACAGCCACGGTACCCGACCGGTCACTTGCAAAAACACGGAGGCCCATTGTTCGTTATCCTCGATCGGAATTTGCTCAAATCCTAAGTAACTCTGGCTAAGTGAGAATAAAATCACCGTCATGCAGCAGTCGTCGTAGATCGGAAATTGGCGAACGCAATTAACAAAAAAATACTGAGCGTGCCAAAAACGGTCGCGGCTCATAACCGCTTGGAAGCGCGTGCGCTCGCGCAATGGTTCTATGTATCTGATCGCTCATAGCGCATGGCCGCAGCAGACACCGCCGCCGCCGCGAGCAGAACCCCGGCACCAACCCACGGCAGAGTGGCCATGGCGCCGGCCGCCTGGCCGAAATAAATCGCCGATGTATTGAGCGCGATCGAGGCCGAGGTCAGCTCGGGCGCAATGCCAGCCAAGCGGGCCTGCTGGATCGAATTGGTTGCAAACGTCCCAAGCCCCCAAGACCGCCGCCGCTACCAGTACCAGCCACAGGCTATGCGCGCCCGCGCCCCATACGGCTGGTGCTGCTCACGGCCTACCTACGCTCAGTGCTTGCCAGGAACCAGCTTGAACAAGGGCGTGACTGCCAGCGCTGTGATTGCGCCAGCAGCCAAACCTAAGATCGCCGAAGTCAGCGCTGTGGCGAGCCATGCGAGAGCACCGCCGACACCCGGTATTGCCGCCTTGATCTCTTCAGCGATTGAATGTTGCGCGTGCTCAAGACTCGTTATGCCGAACTCATTCAAGCCATGAACAAGAATGCCGCCGCCGACCCAAAGCATGGCGATGGTGCCGACCAAAGCAAGTCCCTTTAAAAACGGTGGCATTCCGTACACCAGCGCGCGGCCCAGCGGTTTTGAAATCGGCCCGCCCTTCTGCGCCAGCGCGAGGCCAACGTCATCGGCTTTCACGATCAACGCTACGGCGCCGTATACGCCGCCTGTGACAAGCAACGCCACCGTTGCCAGCACAAGCGCTCTCACCAACAGATCGGGTTCAACCACACTGGCCAGTGTCAGCGCCATGATCTCAGCAGACAGCACCAGGTCCGTTCGGATTGCGCCGTTGACCCTGGCATCCTCCAAAGCCTTGGCATCCATCGTCGGTGATGCAACGGCCGCAGCCGGAGCGACATGCGGCGCGAACATGTCATGGACCTTCTCATAACCTTCAAAACACAAATACAATCCACCGATCATGAGGATTGGTGTGAGCGCCCACGGCGCAAACGAGGTCAGCAAAAGGCCGGCTGGCAAAAGGTAGAGGATTTTATTTTTAATCGACCCCCAAGCGATGCGGCCGACAATCGGCAGTTCGCGATCGGCTGCCAATCCGACCACGTAGCGCGGCGTCACAGCAGCATCATCGATCACGATGCCAGCTGCATTGGCGCTGGCCTTTGCTGCCTGACCGACGGCGTCATCAAGCGTGACAGCTGCAAGCTTGGTCAAGGCCACCACGTCATCGAGAAGTGCCAGCAGTCCGCCGCTCATAACAGGTGTCTCCGGCTGGTTTAGCGTCAACGGCAAAGACGTGCCGTAGCTGGAAAAGACCTGATCTGCCGACGACGCGCAAGTCTGCCT
>JANMOL010000085.1:0-4428 GCA_031369245.1 Hyphomicrobium sp.
GCCGTTTCTGGCACGGGCGTGCCTGCGGTTACGCCTGGGGCGTCGGCAACCTCGCGCACGCCGGCTGGCTGTTGGGCCAGTGCTGGCGGTTCGGGCGCAGGTTGCGCCGTCGCGCTCGGATCGGCGGGTGCTGAATCGCGATGCGAAAGCGCGGACGCCATGCCTGCGAGGTCGTGCGACCAGCCCGGCCATAGCGCGTTGGCTTTTGACAGCGCCCAGATGCCGCCGAGCGCCATGACGATCACGACGGTGGCCGAGAGCATGGTATTTCCGCCGGCGCGATCGCGCGGCGCACAGACGCGTTCGCCGGAAAACAACTCGTCCGACACATAATCGTTGGAGACATAATCTTCGGAGACGTAATCTTCGGCGACGTGGGGCTCGCGGGCTTCGTCGCCGGAAACCGCGCCGGAATTTGAAATGGAATACAGCGCACGGGCTGACATGGCGGACCCCCCAAGGTCGCTGTCGATTTCGGATCCCGCTCTTGCCTATGCATCACAAACCTCATGGCCAAAGAATGGCGCATGGAGGGGTGGGCGGCGCTGGATGCTTAGGCTGACGGTGGTGATAATGGCGGGGGCTACGATTTGGCGGGCCGTAGGCACCGCAGCCGTCGCTGCACGGCGCACGACGCCCCGCGTGCAGAGCGCGGCCATTGACGCCCTGCAAGGCCTGGCGGTTTTTGCAGGCTAGCCCCTAGATCGCCTTCACTCTTCGATCATCCGCGTTGGCGACTTCGAAATCGACGATTGGGCCGCGCGCTGTCATGCGCTGAACCGGGACGATGAATTGATCGTCGTGCACGATGCCAAGATCACAATCGCGATCGGGCAGCACCACGATGGCGTGCTGGGCCGACCAGACAATCAGCAAGCGGCGCTCGGCGAAGGCGCGCTGCGACCATTGCTTGATCGTCGCATAATAGGGCTCGACGCGCCACGCATTGGGCCGCGCGGGATCGACGTGGATGGCAATGCGGTTGGCTTGATCTTCGTAGTTGACGAGGAACCTGGCTTTGGACGGTTTCCAGCGCTCGTCGAGATGAGCGATGCGCAAATATCCGCAGTGAAAGCTGCGACAAGCGCCCGGCCGGTCAGGGTAGATTGTGCAGCCGTGTTTGTGATCGCAGTGCGTGCACCAGGTGGCGCGCGGCTTGTTGAGCGGCGCGACTTCGAGCAGCTTGCAGCACATCGTGCAGCCGTCGCAGGACCGGCCAGCGACGAGATCGACGGCCGCGGCCGCCGCCTCCATCAATGGCCTTCCGCTTCGTCGGCGCCTTCCGATTGCAGCAGGCCGTAATTTTCGACGCCGATGCGCTTCAACAGATCGAGCTGCGTTTCAAGGAAGTCGATATGGCCTTCTTCGTCTTTGAGAAGGGCTTCAAAAATCTGCATCGTCACGTAGTCACCGTGTTCGCGGCAGACGTCGCGCGATTTTGAGTAGCTTTCGCGGGCGATATGCTCGCCCCTCAAATCGCATTCGAGGACTTCCTTGATGTTTTCGCCGATCATCAAGGGCGCGACGTGCTGAAGGTTGGGGTGGCCATCGAGGAAAATAATCCGATCGACGATTTTGTCGGCGTGTTCCATTTCTTCGATGGATTCTTTGCGCTCTTTCTTGGCGAGCTTGGCATAGCCCCAGTTCGCCAGCAGGCGGTAATGCAGCCAGTATTGATTGATCGCGCCGAGTTCGAGCTTCAGGGCTTCGTTGAGGCGCGCAATAACGTCTTTGTTGCCCTTCATGCGGCTGGCTCCCTGTCGCAAAGTAAAGCCGCGCTACCCGTGCAGGTCTGCGCGCGGTGAGAATGCTCCAACAGACCTAACTGATTACGCGGGCGTTCGCCAGCGCGCGGCGGGGGCAGAATGATCAGGCTGCGCGGACGGCGCGAGCGGCCGCTAAAACCTGCGCTGACTGTTCGGCGTCAATCCGGCTCTGGCGTTGCGCGCGGCGTTCTTCAAGGCGGATCAGTTTGGCGCGGGCGCTGGCCAGTGCGAAGGCATTGACGCGCGTATCGGCGGCGAGGCGGTCCATCGCGGCATAGATGGCCGTGACCGCGAGCGGCGCACAGGTGCAGCAGTTCATTTTTTTATTGAGGTGGCGAAAGACGACGCCGGGCGTTGGCAGCAGCGCGCAATCGGCGCTCATGATTTCGATGACGGCGGTCTCGATATCCCGGTCCGAGATCACCGCGCAGGAACAAACAATCACATCCGTCTCCAATCAAACGGGGTTCAACGCCCCGATATCGGACACCCTTGCGGGCTCATTGTGGATTATTGCCGCATACAAAGGCGGCGCGTCAAGCGGGCGGATGTCGCGACACAGCCGAACTCTACTTAGAATTGTTCCAAAAGACCGGGGCGGCGAGTCGCCGGTTAGGCTAGCCTGTGAAGCGCAGGAACCGCACCTCGGTGTCGCCCCAGGTGCGCTGGTCGAGGGCTTCATAGGGGGCGGGCACGGCGATTTCGGTGCCAGCGCGTTCTTCAAACACGGCGATGGCGCCCGGTTTAAGCCAGCCGCCGCTGGCGAGACCCGTCAGGGCTTTTTCGCCAAGGCCCTTGCCATAGGGCGGATCGAGAAAGGCGATGTCGTAGACATCATTTTTGCCAGCCGGGCCGAGGCCGGTCGCATCCCGCTTGAAAATGCGGGTTTCGCCGGTCAGCCCGAAAGCCTCGACATTGCGGCGGATGAGCGCGCGGGCGTCGGCAGCATCCTCGACGAACAGGCAGTAGGCAGCGCCCCGTGACATGGCCTCGAGGCCAAGCGCGCCGGTGCCGGCGAACAGGTCGAGGACGCGCGCGCCCGTGAGATCGAAATCGTCGATGCCGTGCGCCAGAATGTTGAACACACTTTCGCGCACGCGGTCGGAGGTTGGGCGCAGGCCGTCGTGCTCAGGCGCTGCCAAGGCCCGGCCGCGAAATCTCCCAGCGACGATCCTCATGCGTCGTCGTCTCCGCCGCGCGACGCCGCCTTGCCGCGTGCATGGCGGGCTTTGCGGTCGTCGGGACTTTCCGACAGACCGAGGTCTTGCGCGAGTTTTGGCCCGAGTTGTTCGGCCAGCACGCGCCGTTTGACTTGTTCAACGCCACCGGGCGCTAAATCGAGCAATTGAAAGGGACCGAATGAGACGCGGATCAGCCGGTTCACGTCGAGGCCGAGGTAGCTCAAGATTTTGCGGACTTCGCGGTTCTTGCCTTCGCGGACGGCGACCGTCAGCCACATGTTGGCGCCCTGGAGGCTGTCGACGGCGGCCTCGACGCTGCCGTATTGCATGCCGTCGATCTCGACACCGGCTTTGAGTTTTTCAAGATCGGCCGTCGTCACGCGGCCCTTGGCGCGCACCCGGTAACGCCGCACCCAGCCGGTTGCCGGCAATTCCATGTGGCGTGCGAGATCGCCATCGTTGGTCAGCAGCAAAAGCCCTTCGGTGTTGTAGTCGAGGCGGCCAATTGAGACGACGCGCGGCATCTCGGGCGGCATCTTGTCGAACACGGTGGCGCGGCCTTGCGGGTCGGCGTGGGTGGTGACGAGGCCCTTTGGCTTGTGATACCGCCACAGCATGACGGGTTCAGCCGTTGGCAGCGGGCGGCCATCGACGATGATTTTGTCGGTCGGGCCGACTTCGACGGCGGGTGTTTTCAGCAGCCGGCCGTTGACGCTGACGCGGCCGTCTGCGATCCAGCGTTCAGCTTCACGGCGCGAGCACAGGCCGGCGCGCGCCATGGCTTTGGCGATGCGCATCGGCTCGCTGCCGGTGGTGCCGGTCGCGGGCTCGCTGGCAGACTTTCGCCGTGGTCCTGCGGCGGCAGCGGGCCGGCCAGCGTGAGAGCCAGCAGGCTTGCTCAGCGGCGTTTTTTTGAGTTTGGGTCTAAAGGGACTGTTGGCCATGAACGACGCGCGATCCTCAAGAGTGCAGGCGACCTTATGACATCGGCGCACGCCTTAAGCCACATGGACCTGGCGCTCGAGCAGGGGCGTGCCGCCGCACAGCGCGGCGAAGTGCCGGTCGGCGCGGTTTTGGTCGGACCGGATGGGGTTGTCCTGGCGGCTGCCGGCAACTGCACGCGCGATCAAAACGATCCGACGGCGCACGCCGAAATCGTTGCCCTTCGCGCGGCCTGCGCGGCGCTCGGCCAGGAGCGCCTGACCGGCTGCGATTTGTACGTCACGCTCGAGCCGTGCCCGATGTGTGCTGGCGCCATTTCATTCGCCCGGATCCGGCGGCTGTACTATGGCGCCAGCGATCCGAAGGGCGGCGGCGTTGAACACGGCGCGCGGGTCTTGCATCAGCCGACGTGTCATCACGTGCCAGAGATTTACGCAGGCATCGGTGAAGCCGAAGCGTCAGCGTTACTGCGGACATTCTTTGCCGCCCGTCGGGACTAGGCAAGAGGCAGAAGGGAGCAGGCGTCAAGCTGCAGCGAG
>JANMOL010000090.1:0-1610 GCA_031369245.1 Hyphomicrobium sp.
TCGTGACCTATGGTGCCGGCCATTTCTACGTCAGCCAGTCGGATAAGGGCGGCTTGGTGTTTGGCGGCGATATCGACGGCTACAATTCTTATGCCCAGCGCGGAAACTTGCCGGTCGTCGAGGACGTGCTGGAGGGCGGTATGTCGCTGATGCCGCGTATCGGCCGCGTGCGGATGCTGCGCTCGTGGGGCGGTATCATGGACATGAGCATGGATGGCTCACCGATAATCGACAAAACAGAGCTTGAGTGCCTCTATCTCAATGCTGGCTGGTGCTATGGCGGCTTCAAAGCGACCCCGGCATCGGGGCTATGTTTTGCCCATCTGATTGCGCGCGACGAACCGCACGAAATCGCCCGCGGTTACCGGCTCGACCGGTTCCGCACCGGCCACATGATCGACGAAAAAGGCATGGGCAACCAGCCGAACTTGCACTGAGGTTAACTTTAGCGATGCGCATCACCTGCCCCCATTGCGGCGAACGCAGCCTCGACGAATTCGTCTATCAGGGCGACGCGTCGATCACGCGGCCAGATCCTGCCGCCGCCAACGCGCGCGACTCCTTCTATGCTTACGGCTATGAGCGCAAGAACGCCGCCGGGCCGCATTCCGAGCTGTGGTATCACAGCGCTGGATGCCACGCGTGGCTGGTCGTTTCACGTGACACGCGCAACCACGAGATCAGCAGCGTTGCCCTGGCGCGCGACGTTGCGCTTGCCCGCCTCAAGTCAGCAGCGGGGACTACTTGATGAGCGGCCCATCACACAGCCACCGGATCAGCCATCGCGGGCTCATCGACCGGCGCGCACCTTTGCAATTCACGTTTGACGGCCGGTCGTATTCGGGCTTTGCAGGCGATACGCTGGCGTCCGCCCTGCTCGCCAATGGCGTCTCGCTGGTTGGCCGATCGTTTAAATACCATCGCCCGCGCGGTATCTTGACGGCTGGATCGGAAGAGCCCAACGCTATCGTCGAATTGCGCAGCGGCGCGCGGCGCGAGCCCAACACGCGCGCGACAACGGCTGAACTGTTCGAGGGCCTCAGCGCGCAGAGCCAGAACCGCTGGCCGTCGTTGAAGTACGATGTTTTGTCGGTTAACAACCTGCTGTCGCCTGTGTTTGTCGCGGGTTTCTACTACAAAACGTTCATGTGGCCGGCAGCCCTTTGGGAACAGCTATACGAGCCGATGATTCGCCGCGCTGCGGGCCTTGGGCGGGCGGCCGACGAGGCTGATCCCGATACCTATGACAAGGCAACGGCGTTTTGCGACGTGCTGGTGATCGGTGCCGGGCCTGCGGGCCTGATGGCCGCGCTCGCCGCTGGACGCTCGGGTGCACGCGTGATCCTGGCGGATGAGAGCTTCGCCTGCGGTGGCCGCCTGCTGAGCGAACAGCGCACGATAGCGGGTCAACCCAGCGCCGATTGGGTGCGTGCGATCGAGGCTGAACTTGCCACTATGCCGGATGTCCGCAAGATGCTGCGGACGACGGTATTTGGGGCGTACGACACCGGCACCTATGGCGCGGTCGAGCGCATCGCGGATCATTTGGCCGTGCCGCGCCCCCACATGCCTCGCCAGAGGCTATGGCGGATCGTTGCCAAGCAGACGAT
>JANMOL010000091.1:0-3456 GCA_031369245.1 Hyphomicrobium sp.
GGCTCGTCGATTTTTCGAAAAATGAGGCCGATATCGGCATCCGCTACGGCTTAGGCCAATGGCGCGATGTCCAGGCCCTCAAGATTTTCGAATCCGGCATCTCGCCGGTCGCCAGCCCCGCGCTGCTGAAAATGCGCGCCGTCCGCACGCCGCGCGATCTGGCTGCTGCGACGTTGATCCAGGAAGACACCAGGCAGCACTGGGCGGATTGGCTCGAGGCCGCCAAGCTGACAGGCGTTGTCGCGCCGTCGGGCCCGACGCTCAAAGGCCATCTCGCAATTGCTGCGGCCGAAGCCGGGCAGGGCTTTGCGCTTGCCGACGATATCCAGGCCGGTGACGCCATTCTCGCCAAGCGGCTGGTCCGCCCGTTCGACATCGTCGTCCAGCATCAGGCGTATTATCTGGTGCGCGGCGCGGCCGCCAAAGAAACCAAAGCCGCGTCCGCCTTTCGCCTCTGGCTGATGGCCGAACTTGCCCAATCCGCACAAGCCTTGCGCGCGGCCGCAACGCGCTGACGCCAGATCTGCTGCGGGCTCAAAACTCCGCACCCGGCCTGTCTTTCCGCCCGTTTACCGCACCAAGCCTTAACGCGCGTTGAGGAAAAACCGGGGCGAAATCGAACAGTGTTTTACTGAGCCTTAAGCCGCCCCGGCTAGAACAGCAGCGTAGTCCCGTGCTCTGTCTCCGAGACATGCGCAAAACATGCCGGAGACGCGGAGAAAAACTCGTGTTGCGTCACTCTAAACATGATCGGCGAAGTCGGCTCCGTGCGCGCGTGCGCCAGGTATTGGTGTTGCTTACCTGTTTGCTGGCGACAGCCTACTTCGCCTATCATGGTTTATACGGACGCCATGGCCTGGGTGCGCGCGAACAGTTAAACGAGCGCGCAAGCCTGCTCGATTTCGAAATCAGAAGCCTCGAGACGGTGCGCTCCAAGCTCGAGCGCGACGTGGCACTCCTGGCGCCTGAATTGCCCCATCCCGATCTGGTCGAAGAGATCGCGCGCGATGTGCTGGGCTATGTCCGTGCCTCAGACAAGATTTTGCCGAAGCGCTGATTGCCCGCTGCCAACGCCTCGAGACCGGCTATAGTCTGGAGACCACGCAACGCTGGAGGAGGCGGGCTTGAGCGCCAGCACATCAGACCGCAGCATCAGACCCGCCAGCAAAACGGCGACGCTGCAGGGCGCTTTGGCGGCCAGCCGGGCGTCACAGCCCCGCACGCCGTTGCTGAACCCCGGCCGGGTGCGGGACGCGCGCCGGTTCGACCTTGGCTTTCAGAGCCGTCATGGTTTGGCCCTGCCGTTCGGTTGTATTTTGCTGCTCGCGCTGCCATGTCTTGCGCTCTGGGCGGCCGCAACGCCGGCGCTGCGCTGGCAGCGCGCCCGTGCAGCCCGCCGCCTCAATGCGCCCTTTCTGAGAGACCGCCGATGAGCAAGAAAAAAGCCAAAGTCCGCGCCGAGCCGGACGAACTCGAGATCCCCGACGGCGTGCCGAAAGCCGATCAGGCGGTCGAGGTGCTGCGCGCCTGGATCGCCGACGGCGCGCTGATGGTCTCGCTCAACGCCGATGCGTTCGGCGACCGTGTGGGGGATTGGGGCCGGCTGCTGGGCGAGATCAGCCACCACGTCGCTCGCGCAGCGACCCTCCAGGGTCACATGGCCAATCACGAGGCGCTGCAGGCCATCCGCGCCGGGTTCGAGGAAACTCTGCCGCGCGCCCAGCCAGCCATGTCGGGCACCGTTCGCGGCCGCACGAGCCACTGACGGCCGCGCCGATAAACCTATTCATTTGCGGGTGTGGCCCCAGCGCATCACAGCGGAGCTGTCCACACATTAGGGAAACAGCCCGTGCTTTCAGCGTGGATGACTATTGTTTAGGCTCTTGCCGGTGGCCAAGCGCGCTCGCTAAGCCTTCAGACCTGAGAGTGTGCGTTTCAGTCGAACAACTATAGGTCTGTCGGGGGACGTGTCATGACAGTGCGCACAATCGCAACTTTATCTTCCATAGCGTTAGCGGGCTTCTTGACCGCGGGCTGCGCCAATGACGGCAGTGGTCTGTCAACGGCTTCCGTTGCGCCGGAGAAAACGGCAGCGGCTTTGCCGAAGGTCGATCCCGCCTGCGCCACGCTTGCCAGCCAGATCGATGGGCTGCGCAATGAGGGCAGCGTTGAGCGGCTTGAAAAAGCCGCCACCGGCAAGACCTCGAACGTCCAGGTCAAGCGCGCATCGCTCATGAAGCAGGCCGAACTCAACAAGGCTTATGGCGACTATCAAGCGAAGTGCGGCCCCAAGCTGCAGAGCGCGTCGATCACGCCAGCGCCGATTCCTGCGGCATCAGCGGCAGCGCCCATGGCGGCCAAGGTCGCGCCAGTCGTGCCAGCTGCCAAAGCCGCTCAGTAAGCATTCGGCTTAGGTGCTGGCCTGCTCTTGAATTGGCCTCAGCGAGCCGCGTGGGCCGCACCATCGGCGCCCACTGTGCCAAAGGTCGAAGTGTCGGTCGAAGAGTCGCTGGATCAAAGCCCTGCTTGTGGTGCGGCCATTGCGCCACACAGCCGCCACGAGGGGTTGCGAAGCAGAAGAGCGTATGATCAAAAATCGGTGGCTCGCGCGGTGTGCGGTGCGCCGGACATACTTTTCTTCAGGCTGACGACAGGTAGATGGAAATGCGCATGCGGGCTGTCCTCGGAATCGTCAGTGCGATTGTTGCCACCGTCTCGCTTCAGGGTTGCGGCGGCGCTGCCAGCGGTGACCCGGGAGCGCGATCGCTGCCCTCGGGCCAGTCGTGCCAGAGCATTCGCGGCGATCTGAACCGGCTCGATTCCAAGGGTACGCAATCGCTCGTCGAGCGAGCCAGCAATGGCGGCAAATTGAGCCCGGGCCAGCGCACCGATGTCGATGCCTATAACCGCCTGCTTGATCAGTATCTGGGTGCCCGCTGCCACGTCTAAGGCCGCAGCCCGGCGGTCAGCCGCTTGCGCACGACAAGACCACAGGGAGCTGAGACCCATGGACGCTCAAACGCGCGAAATCGTCATCTTCGCCATCATCGGCATCGTTGCTGGCTATTTGGCGTCGATCTTTGTCGGCGGCGGCGGGTTGGTCCGCTATCTCGTGACCGGCATCGTCGGCGCGTTCGTTGGCGGCTATCTGTTGAAAGCGCTGGGCGTCAATCTCGGCATTCGCAATCCGCTTGCCTCGCAGATCGTCACCGCCACCATCGGCGCGATCGTCGTGGTCATCCTCGCCCGCTTGCTCGCCTAACATCGGACCGCGTGAACCGGAACCAGCGGACTTGAAAACGTTCTCGCTGCCACCCGCCGACACCGGCGCCGACAATGGCGCTGAGAACGGCGGCGCTGACAACGGCGGCGACGGCGCGCCCGATCGCATCGAACACGCTGCCGAGTACATGTTCAACGCGCCCGGCCAACTGGAATTCTATTACAATTTCCTGA
>JANMOL010000105.1:0-2544 GCA_031369245.1 Hyphomicrobium sp.
ACGATCGCGACGATATCGGCAAACAGCAGTGCCAGCGCCAGCGCCAGCATCCACGGCTTCAACGGCGTGCTGGCGGCATTCTCGTAGTTCAAATGCTGTGTGCTCGACGGCAGTCCGCTGATTGCTATCAGCTCGGATTTAGGGGTCACGATGTTGAGCGCGCGCGGTGCGCCGCTCGCGCCATAATATCCTGGCGGATGATCGAGCGACGGCTTGGCATCCGCCAGCAGGGCAGCTTTGATCGGCTCGGCTGTCGGCGGCGGAGCTTTGAGCGCGCCAAGCCCGTCGAGCGTTCTGAGCGGCGGCAACACGTTTTGGCTCTCAGCCGCCGCGGCGTCGGACGTCGTGGCTCCTGTCGAGCTGTCCGAATTCGCGCCGCTCGCACCAATCCGCCCCATCGTCGAAATCCGCCGCAGCATATCAACGAACAATCCCGAAATCGGCAGGTTCGACCAATCTGAGTTGGCCGTGATGTGGAACAGCACGAGGCGGCCCTCGCCTTGTTTGGTGGCAGTCACCAGCGGCGTGCCGTCTTTGAGGCGAGCCCAGATTTCAACTTCCGGTGTGATGCGCGCCGGATCGGCCAGCACTTGCCGGTTGATCAGCACGTCGGGCGGGATCGCCAGGCCTGCAAACGGGCTCGTCTCATCGAAGGCTGCGAGCGGTTGCGGTGATGACCAGCTCAATGCGCCGCCCAGCGAGCGCCCGCCCGCCCGCAGCGCAACCGGCAGCAGGTCGTCGCCGGCTTTTTCCAGACGCGGGCCCGCAAACCGCACGAGCACACCGCCGCGCTTGACGAAGGCTGCGACCCGCTCACCGGCTTCACCCGTCAGCGTGCCGATATCGGCGAGCATCAGCACCGAGACATTTTGTTTCAGGACGGTGTCAAGCCCGAGCGCCAGGTTGCTGTCTTTGGAGACGGCGAGTTCAGCGTACGGGTTGAGCGCCTTCTGAATGTAATACAGCGGCGCCAGCAGCGGCTGCGCCTGCTCGCGGCTCTCGCCCGAAATCAGGCCGACGCGATGCCATTGGGTGGCCGCATCGATCAGGCTGACCGCGCCAGCCGACCGCTCAAGCGGGATTTCAATGCGCGCCACCTGATTGCGCAATTCGAGCGGCAGATCAAACGTCACGCTGGCGCTGGCAGCGCCTGTGGCCAACTGGAATGGAGCTTCACCGAGCCGTTCACCGCGAGCTGAGAAGGCGTGCACCGAGCCATCGCGTGCTCCCCCGCCCGGCGACATCACGACGGCTTCGAGCTTACCTTTTTCGCCAAGCGCTGCTGTCAGCCCGAGGGCTTGCGCGCCCTTGGTTTCATCAATCACCGCGAACGATCCGCTGCCGGCAAGCGCCGCCAATTTAGCAGCGATGGCGGCCGCATCTTTGTTGTGATCAATGCCGTCGTGCAGCCAGACGATGCTCGGATTGGCGGAGGTGCTGTCTTTCAATGCGGTCTCAAGCGCAATCACGGCCTGAGCGCGATCGGGCGCGAACGGTTGCGGCGTGAGGGCTGCAGCCGTGCTGCGCGCGTCTCCCGGCGCTTCGATTTTCGCGCTGGCGTTTTTGGCAGCCGCCGCCGTGCCGAGCACGATGACCGGTCGATTGGCGCTTTCCGCTTCGCTGATCAGCCGGTCGATCATTTTGGCGCGTTCGGGCCAGCGCGATGCGGCAGCCCAGCCGTTGTCGGCAACGATCACGATCGGGCCCGAGCCCTTGAGTGCTGCGTCCTTGGAGGGATTGAGCACCGGATCGGCGAGTGCCAGGATAACGAGGAATGCCGCGAGTAGACGGATCAGCGTCAGCCACCACGGCGTCTTGTCGGCGGTCTTTTCCTTGTTCTCGAGGCCGACCAGAATGCGGGTTGGCGGAAACTCGACTTGTGCGGGGCGCGGCGGCACAGCGCGCAACAGCCAATAGATCAACGGCAGCGTTACCAGCGCTGCCAGCAGCCACGGATTGAGAAACGCGAGCGGACCGAGCGTCATGGCGCGCGCTCCGTCACATCCGAACTGGCACCCATCCAGCGGTAGCCGCCAGCTGTTCCTTCAAGCCGCATCAGCAGTGACAGCAGCGGCTCGGAGGCCGGCCGGTCGGTGTGATGCACGAGAAACGACCAGCCGAGCCGATGGGCTGTTTCTTGAATGGCGGCGCGATGGGCCAGCAGCCGCTCGCGATATTTATCGCGCAGGCTCTCAACCCGGTCAGCGACCCACCGCTGCGAGCCATCGGGCGACAGGAATTCGGTCCGCCCGGAGTACGGCAATGTTTCTTCGGCCGGATCGAGCACCTGCACGAGATGCCCGTTGGCACCGGCCGCGCCCATGGCCTCGATGGTCTCGCGCACCTTGTCGATCGGATCGAGGAAATCCGAAAACAGAATAACCGTTGAAAAGCGCGTCAAGCGCGTGCTCGGCGGTTCGCTGGCGTTGGCGTGCGTGCCGCCATCCATGACCAGGGCTTCAGCGAGCTTCTGGGTAGCGCGGCGGCTGGCAGTCGGCTGCGTCAGCCCGAGCAGCGCGACGCGCTCGCCGCCGCGCACCAGCA
>JANMOL010000113.1:0-2042 GCA_031369245.1 Hyphomicrobium sp.
CGCGATGCCCGATAGGCGGCGGCGCAGCTCGCGCATCAGGGCCTGGCCCTCGGCAATCGTGGTGCGGAAATGGCCGGTGCCGGGTGCCAGATCGCCGTGATGCAGATAGTACGGTTTGACGCGCGCTTCGACCAGCGCGCGCATCAACGCTTCGAGCGTATCGGCATCATCGTTGACGCCGCGCAGCAGCACGGTCTGGCTGACGACGGGAATACCGGCATCGACAAATTTTGCAATCGCTGCACGGGCGTCGGCTGTAAGTTCGCGCGCATGATTGCTATGCAACCCGACATAAACCGTTTTGGAGGATGCTTTCAGCGCCGCCACCAACGCGTCCGTCACGCGCGCTGGATCCGCGATCGGCATGCGGGTATGCCAGCGCAAAATCTTGACGTGCGGAATTTGGCCGAGAGCCTCCGTCACGTCCGCTACCCGGCGCGGCGATAAAATCAACGGATCGCCGCCGGTCAGGATCACTTCCCAGATCGCCGGCGTGGCGCGGATATAATTGATTGCAGCCGCCAGATCATCGGGCGACATGGCCTCGCCAAGCTCTGGCCCAACCATTTCACGCCGGAAACAAAACCGGCAATAGACCGGGCAGACGTGCGCGATCTTCAGCAGCACGCGGTCGGAATAGCGATGCACGAGCCCCGGCACTGGACTTTTGGCGTGATCGCCGATCGGGTCGGCGCGTTCTGCTGGATGGCTGTCGAGTTCGCGCACGTCCGGCACGAACTGCCGCGCGATCGGATCATTCGGATCGGCCCGGTCGATCAGCTGCGCAAGCGACGGCGTGACGGCAATGGCGTATTTCGCGCCGACGCGCGCCACGTCCGTTTGCGATGTCCGCTCAACAAGCCCCGCATCGGCGAGATCTGACGGTGTCCGCAGGCTGGCCGCACGCGTGCTCATGCCGGCGGCCACACGTCGGTATCGTGATCGGGATGCTGGTAGGAGACAATGTCCGTCAGGAACGGTGCTTCATCGGCGTTGTCGGTCGTATCGCGGTTCGGCAGCTTGGAAATATCATCGACGTAGGCAAGCTTGGCTTCGATGCCCCATTGGATTTTGGGCGCAATCGCGGCCGCATTGTCGAACGCGCCGATGGCCAGCGCGATGCCGTCGGGCGCTTCATAGGTCAACGGCGTGCCGCAGTTTCCGCAAAAGCCGCGCGCGACAAAATTCGACGATTGGAAATACTTGGGCGCGCCGCGCGTCCAGGTCAGCTTAGCGCCGCGGGTCGAAACCAGCGGGGCATACAATCCGCCAAACGCCTTCTGGCACATGCGGCAATGACAGACCGAGGCATCGCCGAGCGTGCCATCAATATGGAACCGGATCGCGCCGCATTGGCATCCGCCGGAATAGGTTTGATTGGCCATTGCGCCTACTTGCCCTCATCGCTCATCGGTGTCCAGATTACGTCATCGATCCGCTCGGCGCGGGTTGCCAGCATGACCAGCCGGTCAAACCCGAGCGCGCACCCGCTGGCTGCCGGCATATGAGCCAGTGCCGCCAGAAAGTCCTCATCAATCGGCACGCTCTCGCCATAGAGGCGCTGCTTGTCTGCCTGCCAGCCAGCAAACCGGCGGCGCTGCTCGGCTGGATCATTCAGTTCACCAAAGCCGTTCGCCAGCTCGACGCCGCAGACATAGAGCTCGAAGCGCTCGGCAATGGCGGGGTCGCCCGGCACAGGCCGCGCCAGGGCCGCCTCATGAACCGGATAGGCGCACAGCATGACCGGCTGTGCCACGCCAAGGTTCGGCTCGATGGCTTGCGTCAGGACCAGGCTGAAAATATCCGACCACGTGTGATCGCCGCGAACTGCAAATCCGCTGGCTGCGGCTGCTGCCGCAAAGGCCTCGCGGTCGATGCCGGCAGCGCTATAGGTATCCTGCAACAGGATCTCGGTGTACTGGCTGAAGGCCTGATCAAGCGTCACGGTTTCGTAGGCCGCTGCCGGATCGCAGGTCTTGCCGCGATAACTCCACGACGGTTGCCCGGTTGTGGCGGCGGCGATTTTCAAAAGCGCCGCGCAA
>JANMOL010000157.1:0-4587 GCA_031369245.1 Hyphomicrobium sp.
TCAAAGGCCACTCACCTTAGACAAACCCCACTTCGAGGCAAGTCACCCTCGATCACGGCAGCGTTGGCGCTCCCCCGGTTTGGCACCGTTCCAGCCCGGCCGCCGAGCGGAAATTGTGGCCTTAAGTCTTTCCGGCAGGCCGAAATTCGGACACCGTGCTAGGGCACACGACGGTGAGGTGATTTTCGGGCGTGGGGACGTCTGCCAGAAACCGCCCTTGAGGCGGCGCTGGGTGTGCCGGGGCGGTAAAACAGCAAACGGGGGACGCGGCGCGCATGCGGATTTTTTCGCGATACGTTTTCCGCCAGGCGGGCGGCGCGCTGCTGCTGATTTTGTTTTCGTTGTGCGGCATTGTTTGGATCGCGCTCGCGCTGCGTCAGCTCAACGTCATCACCAGCCAGGGTCAAGACACCTGGATGCTGATACGCATGACGACGCTGGCGCTGCCAAACCTGATGGCGATCATCGCCCCGTTTTCATTCCTGATCGCCTCGCTGCATACGCTCAACCGCTTGAACACCGACAGCGAACTGATTGTCCTGACGGCCGCCGGCTCGCGGGTCTGGACCGCCGCCCGCCCGCTGCTGCTGTTAGCGCTGGCCGTCACGGCGTTTCTGGCCTTCGTCAATCACTTCGCCCAGCCGTGGAGCATGCGCGAACTCAGAGATGCGATCGTCAAGGTGCGCACGGATCTGCTGACGCAGGTCATCCAGCCGGGGCGGTTTTCGAGCCCGGAACCCAATCTGACGTTTCATATTCGCGAGCGTGCGCTGAACGGCGAGCTGATCGGGCTGGTCATGCACGACACGCGCGACAAGGCCCAGTCGCAGAGCTACCTCGCCGAACGCGGCGTCATCGTCAAACAGGACGGCAGCGCCTACCTCGTCATGAGTGCGGGCCACATCATTCGCCGTTCGGACGCATCGGAACCGCCGCAGATCATTGCGTTCGACAAGTACGCCGTTGATCTCGACCGGTTTGAGCCGCAGGCGGCCGGCGAAGACGAATTGAAACCGCGCGAGCGCTACTTCAGCGAACTCTATGATCCCGGCCCCGACAGCAAACTCTTCCAAACGCAGCCTGGGCAATTTCGTGCTGAGTTGCATGAGCGTTTTGCGGGTTTGCTCTACCCGATCGCATTCGCGTTTTTGATCATTGCCTTTGTCGGTCAGGCGCGCTCGACGCGCTCAAGCCGGATGGAAAGCCTGATCGTCGCGTTTCTGGTGGCAGCCAGCTGCCGGATGGCCGGCCTCGCCCTCAACAACGTCGCAGCGCTGAACGCAGCCTTTGTGCCGGTGCTCTATCTGCTGCCACTGGCCGCAATCGGTTTTTCGCTGATCGTTATCAAAGGCGCGGACCGGCAAAAATCCGGCTTGGCGGCGATCGACAAAATCGTCGACGCCGTCGCCCCCCACCTCCACCGTGCGGCCGCTAAGCTGCGCCGCACGCCGAAGGGAGCCGCGAACCCCTGATGCGCTTTGTCAACCTGACCGGCAATCTGATCGGCACGCTCACGGGCTATATCGCCCAACGCTTTTTCGTTGGAATCTTTGCGACGTTGGCGGTCTGCTCGCTGCTGATCTTCATGATCGATTTCGTCGAGCTGCTGCGCCAGTCGGGCAAATTCGGCTCCGTTCCAGCGTCCACACTGGCCGCCATCGCGCTCTACCGTCTGCCGGCCTACACCGAGTTTCTGTTCGGCTTTGCAGTGCTGGTCGGCTCAATCGGCGCGCTGTTGATGCTCAACCGCAAGAGCGAGCTGGCCGTCATGCGCGCGGGCGGCATGTCCGTCTGGCAGTTTTTATGGCCCGGCATTCTGGTGGCCTTCCTGATCGGGCTCGCGGGCATGCTGGTCTACAACCCGATGGCCGCCGCCGGGCGCGCCAAATCCGAACAGAAGTTCGCCACAGCGTTCGGACGCGAGGCCAACTTGCTGCGTGCGCAAGGCGGCGGATCGTGGCTGCGCCAGGACGGAGCCGACGGCGAATCGGTCATTGGCGCCGTAGCCGCTTCCAACCGCGGCCTGACGCTGACCGGCGTCATGGTGTTCGTTTATGACCGGGACGGGCATTTTTCTGAACGTGTCGATTCTGCCAGCGCCGACCTCAAGGAAGGCTACTGGCTGCTGAAAAATGCCTGGGTCAGCCGGCTCGGCCGAGAGCCCGAAAAGTTCGATACCTACCTGATTTCGACCTATCTCACCCCCGATCGCGTTCAGGACGCCCTGGGCACGGTTTTATCGATCTCGTTCTGGGACCTGCCAGGACTGATCGAAGTCACTGAAAAGGCGAAGCTTTCATCGGAAAAACTAAAGATCCAGTACGCCACGCTGTGGTCACGCCCCCTGCTCTGCATTGCCATGGTCCTTTTGGCCGCAACTGTGTCATTGCGGTCATTCCGCTCCAAGGGCATCCAGACTATGGTTGCGGCAGGGATGATCGGGGGGTTCGGTTTCTTCTTGCTCTCGGAAATATCACGACAAATCGGGATTGCTGGCCTCGCGCCTGCCTGGGCGGCGGTGTGGTTGCCGGTGGTCCTGCTCTTGGTCATCTCAACGACGGTGCTGCTGCACCAGGAGGACGGCTGAGTGATGCGTAGGACGCGGACACCGCAAGAGGGTTGCGGACTGTCACGCGAGACGGGCAAGCGCCGCAAGGCAGCTTGGCTCGCTCGTGCGTTTTGCTGCGCGTGCCTGCTCGCCGCCGGACTTGCCGGTCATACGTCGCCCGTTTTGGCGCAAGACCCAAGTCTTCCGCAGGGCGGCGGACCGGCCAGCTCGTTCCCCAAGCAGCCCGGCGGCATGACCGGCAAAATCAACACCAAGCTCGACGCCGCCAAACCGATGATCCTGCAGGGTGATCAGCTGATCTACGACACCTCGGGTAATCGCATCACCGCGCGCGGCAACGTCGAGATTTTCTACAACGACTACGTGCTGACCGCCGACGAAGTCGTTTACGACCAGACCGCCGGCACGCTGACAGCCGTCGGCAACGTCACGCTCAAAGAACCGCAAGGTAACATCGTCCGTGCCGACCGCTACACGCTGACCGACGACTTCCGCGATGGCTTCGTGCAATCGCTGTCGGTCGTCACGCGCGATAACACGCGCATCTCGGCTGAACGCGCGACACGGCGCGAAGGCAACGTCACCGAATTCCAAAACGGCCGGTTCACGCCGTGCAAGAGCGACGGCGGCACCCCGCCGCTGTGGTGCATCAGCGCCGCGCGCATCATTCACGACAAGGACGCAGCGACGGTCAGCTACCAGGACGCTTACTTTGAAGTCCTCGGCCAGCCGGTGTTCTACCTGCCCTACTTCCAGCACGCCGACCCTTCGGTGAAGCGCAAGTCTGGCTTCTTGGCGCCCGAATATGGCCAGTCCTCGAGCCTCGGGTTCATCACCGGCATCCCGTATTATTTCGCACTCGATCCGAGCTACGATTTCACCTTCAACCCGCTCTATTTGTCCGAGCAGGGCGTGCTGTGGCAGGGCGAATGGCGCCAGCGGCTGGCCAATGGCCAGTATTCGGTCAAGCTGTCGGCGATCGATCAGGACGGCGCCGATCTGTCGGGCAGTGCGGCAGAAAAGCAAAGCTTCGACGACTGGCGCGGCAGCGTCGAAACCAAGGGTCTGTTCTCACTGTCAAGCTGGTGGAAATTCGGCTGGGACGTGACGCTTGAATCGGACGATCAATTCCGCCGGTTCTACAAACTCGACAACATCCTGCTGACCGATCGCGTCAATCAGGTGTTCCTGACGGGCCAGTCTGATCGCAATTACTTCAGCGCCCGGCTGTATCATTTCGGCGGGCTGCTGCTCGATGATACCCCGCAGGCTGAAAGCTCGACGCACCCGATCATCGATTACAATTACGTCTTCGCCGTCCCGGTTCTCGGCGGCGAATTGAAGTGGGATACCAACGTGCTGAGCTTCACCCGTGACGACGGCGTGACGCGCGCGCTGGGCCTGCAGCCGCCGCGCGATCAGCAGATCAATCGGGTTGTATCGGAATTGAAATGGCGCCGCCGGTTCACCGACGTGCTCGGTATCACCTACACGCCGTTCGGCAATCTGCGCGGCGACGTGTATCAGTTCGATAACTTCACCGATCCGGAATCGGTCACCGTCGATGCCAACGGTGTCGTCACGGCTCGCACAACGACCGATAGCGACACAACCGTTCGCGGCACGGCCGCAGGCGGCGTCACTGTGGCGTATCCTTGGGTTGCCAACACAGCGTCAGCCAGCCACATCATCGAGCCGATCGGTCAAATCGTTGCCCGCCAGGAAAGCGTCACGCAGCGCCGCCTGCCCGATGAAGACGCGCGCAGTTTGGTGTTTGACGACACCAATTTATTCGAGGTCTCGAAGTTTTCAGGCCTCGACCGGATCGAGACTGGCACGCGCGTCAATACGGGCGTGCAGTATACGTTCCAGGGCAACGACGGCGGATATGCCCGGCTGCTCGCGGGCCAAAGCTTCCATCTGTCGGGCGACAACGTCTATCTAAACCCCGGCCGCGATGATGATGGCAATTTCGTCCACTCGCCGTCGAGCGGGCTTGAAACCGATAAGTCGGATTA
>JANMOL010000200.1:0-3342 GCA_031369245.1 Hyphomicrobium sp.
TTGTCGATGGCGCCGACGCGATCCTCAGTTCCGATGCGGAAGGGCTGCTGGCATGAGTGCTTTGATTGATGTCTCGCGCTCGCAGCGCGTGCAGATCCTGCGCATCATCCGGCCTGAGCGGAAAAATGCGCTGACCGGCGCCATGTACCGCGCGTTGTCAGATGCGCTCGAGGCCGGCGAGGCCAGCGCCGACATCGCCGCGCAGGTCATTTTTGGGTCCAACGGTGTCTTTTCGGCCGGCAACGACATTGCCGATTTCTTGGCAACGGCGCAGGGCGAAGCCGGGCTTGGAGCGGACGTGCTGCGCTTCATCCATCTGCTGCCAGTGCTGGAGAAGCCGTTGCTGGCGGGGGTCGATGGCCCAGCGGTCGGCGTTGGCACGACGCTGCTGCTGCATTGTGACCTCGTCTATGCGTCGCCCGCCGCGATCTTTTCGACGCCGTTTCTCGATCTGGGTCTGGTGCCCGAGGCAGCGTCGAGCTTGCTTATGCCACGTCTGATGGGGCACGTCCGGGCGTTCGAAATGCTGGCACTCGGTGAGCCGTTCTCAGCACAGCGCGCGCTGCAATCCGGTCTGATTAACAGCATTGAGCCAGCGGATCGTCTGGAATATGTGGTGATCGCAGCAGCCGTCAGGCTGGCCAACAAGCCGCCCGAGGCACTGCGTCTGGCGCGCCGCCTTTTGAAGGCCGATCCCGGCACCACACGGGCGCGGATGGACGAGGAAAGCGCATTATTTTCCGAACGCTTGAAGTCTCCTGAGGCCGTCGCAGCATTTCAGGCGTTTCTCGGCAAACGCGGACCGCGCACGGAGATTTAATCGCGGCATGCAAGGGGGCTCGCAGACGGGCACGAGGCAGAATAAGCTGTGGCAAAGACACAAAAAGAAGGACCGCGAACATGGCGTCGTTGAAGGGTAAAACAGTCTTCATAACCGGCAGCAGCCGCGGCATCGGCCTGGCGATTGCCAAGCGGGCCGCTCGCGACGGCGCCAAGGTTGCGATTGCTGCAAAAACGTCTGATCCCAATCCCAAACTCGAAGGCACGATTCATACCGCGGCCGCTGAAATCCAGAAGGCTGGCGGGATCGCGTTGCCGATCGTCTGCGATATCCGGCATGAGGACGAGGTCCAGCGGGCAGTCGATTTGACGGTCGCAACGTTCGGGCCGATCGACATTTGCGTCAACAATGCCAGCGCGATTTCGCTGACCGATACCGAATCAACCGATCTCAAGCGCTTCGATCTGATGATGGGTATCAACACGCGCGGCACATTCCTCGTTTCAAAGACCTGCTTGCCGCACATGAAGCGCTCGGAAAATCCGCATATCCTGATGATGTCGCCGCCGCTCGATATGCATCCGCGCTGGTTCTCCGGTCACGTCGCCTATTCCATTGCCAAGTATGGCATGAGCCTGTGCGTGCTCGGGTTGGCGGAGGAATTGAAAAAGTATGGCGTGGCGGTCAACGCACTTTGGCCGCGCACTACCATCGCGACGGCAGCCATCAAGAATATCCTCGGCGGCGATAAGCTGATGCGGATGAGCCGGACGCCAGAAATACTGGCAGATGCGGCGCATCTGGTGTTCAGCCAGCCGGCCAAGTCGTTTACCGGCAATTTCTTGATTGACGATACGTTCTTGCATGACGTTGGCAACGTGAAGGATTTCGAAAAGTACCGTGTCGATGCTGCGATGCCTTTGGCGCCCGATTTTTTCGTGCCAGCCGACAGCAAGCCGCCGCCTAACGTCAAAATTGCGCGTTTGTCGGAACTCGGGTGAGTGATAAGGCGCAAAAAAAACCGCTGACGCCGCTCAAAAACATCAACAGTGCGCTCCATGACCACCGTACTCATCAGCCATCCAGCTTTTATCCATCATGACACCGGACCCCATCACCCCGAGCGGGCGGACCGGATGCACGCAATCGACAAGGTGCTGTCTCACGAGGTCTATAAGGATCTCGTGCGTCGCGAGGCCCCCATCCGGGATGATGTGCAAGAAGCCATCGCGCGGGCTCATCCCGGAGCTTACATGGCACGCATCGACGCGATCCGGCCAAAACCCGGCGAAGCGCCGCGCCATATCGATGGCGACACCGTCATGTCGGAGGGCAGCTGGGAGGCAAGTTTGCGGGCCGTCGGCGCGGGGCTCGATGCGGTTGATTTGCTGTTCAGTGGTGCGGCCGACAACGTCTTTTGTCAGGTCCGTCCGCCGGGCCATCATGCCGAACGCGACAGAGCGATGGGATTTTGTTTGTTCAACAACGCCGCGATCGCCGGACTGTATGCCCGCGCCAAACACGCCGCCGAGCGCATCGCGGTCGTCGATTTCGATGTGCATCACGGCAACGGCACGCAGGATATCTTCTGGGCCGACAAAAACCTGTTCTATGGCTCGACGCATCAGATGCCGCTGTTCCCCGGCACCGGCGCGGTCAATGAGACGGGCGCCGGCAATATTTTCAACGGCCCGCTGCGCGAGGGCGATGGCCGTGAGATGTTCGAGCAAGCCTTTCAACAGCGCGTGCTGGGGCCGCTTGACAATTTCTCGCCCGATATTGTCATCATTTCAGCCGGGTTCGATGCGCATGAAGATGATCCGCTCGGCGGCTTGCGGCTCGTTGAAGCTGATTTCCTGTGGGCCACCGAGCGCATTGCCAATATCGCGCGGCGGCGCGCCAACGGCCGCATCGTGTCGATGCTCGAGGGCGGATATCATTTGACGGGGCTTGCAAGATCGGTTGCGGTTCATGTGAAAACGCTTATGGAGACCGGGGGCTGACCGATGATTTGGCTCACAATTGAAACTTGAGGAAAGCAGCCGGACATGACCGCCACGAAGGCACCAGCCAAGACCCATGGCGATATCAAGGACATGACCTTCGAGCGTGCGCTCAAGGAGCTTGAAGCCATCGTCGGGCGTTTGGAGCGCGGCGACGTCGAACTCGAAGAGAGCATCGCCATTTACGAACGCGGTGAGGTGCTGCGCGATCATTGCGACCGGCTTTTGAAGCAGGCCGAAGCCAAAGTCGAGAAGTTGACAATCGGCGCGGACGGACGGCCCAAGGGCACGGAGCCTTTGGATCCAGAGCGCTGACGGATGAGCAACGGGCCTCATGACATCAAGGGCAGGGGACTGAAAATATGCACGCTACCGTAAGCTTGATTGGGCGCGCTCTGCTGTCGGCCATTTTTATTGCAGCAGGCGTCAACAAGATCCTCAGCTACGACGGTACGCTCGGGTTTATGGCCAGCTACGGCGTGCCCGGTGCGCTGCTGCCGGCCGTGATTGCACTGGAGTTGCTGGGGCGGGATTGCCATTCTCGCCGGCGTCTACGCG
>JANMOL010000222.1:0-2089 GCA_031369245.1 Hyphomicrobium sp.
CTGCCACTGGCGCCTTTACAGCCGCAGCAGCAGGCTTTGCGAGCGGTGCAGCTGTCGCCGCAGCAGCAGGCTTTGCGATCGGTACAGCTGTCGCCGCTGCGGCTCCGGCAGGCGCCGCTTTCACAGCCGCTGGCTGAACGCTGCACGATGGCAGCTCTGTCTTGGCCCGGGTCCAAATGAACGACTTGCCGAGAAAGCGCAGGCCTTTGTAGCCCGTCACCTGCAATGCGTTCGGGCCCTTCAGATCCAGCGCCACACTGTAGGAATTGCCGTCCTTCGGGTCATACACCCAACCGCCGTCGAACCCGCCCTCCGGCATCTGCTGCAGGTTGCCCAGCGTCGGCAGTCCGCAAATCGGCCGCGCGCGCTGGCCCGGCTCAGGGTTGTTTTTATCAAACAGCGGCTCGCCTTTGGGATTGAGCGGATCGCGCAGCCAGACGATGCGGCCGCATAGCTTGGTGCCGCACGGCTCGATTTTGACCGCGCCCTTGCCGCTATCGTCGATCCACACGCCCGCCTCTTTCGGCACCGCGCCGCCGGCATAAGCCTGAGGAGCCGCCGTCAACGCCAGCAATAAAAGCCCCGCGCTCAACCAAAGTTGGCCTGAAATACCGCGCGCATTGCGTGACTGCATGACAAAAAACCACATGTGACAGTTGACCGGTTTTGGTCCTAGGCCTCGAAAACGGCAAAACATTGGAGTTTTCTTAGGCTGAGCTGTATTGCCGCCGTTAGGGTTGCTTGCCGCATTTAATAATCGGACCATTTCTGCTTAGTGAGAACCTGCCGCGCCACATTGATGTCGTTCGATTGCGACATGTGGCGGCAAGCGCCCCGCGGGTATATACGCTGATCTTGGATAGCCTGCGCGACAGTTGCATAACAGGCTTTCCGTGCTTCCTGCAGCATGGCTAGTCTCCCGATCGCATTGCTAACGACGGACATAATCAAAAGATGAACGGGCACGCCGAATGATATTAACCTTAGCGTTGCGCAATTTGCTGCACGACCGCATTCGCTTAGCGGTCACGCTGGTCGGCATTCTGTTTTCGATTGTGCTCGTCGCGGTCCAGCTCGGCCTCTATCTCGGATCCAGCCGCATGATCACCGCCAACATCGACCAGGCCGACGGCGATCTGTGGGTCACGGCCTTCGGCGCCAAGAGCTTCGAAGACGGCGGCATTCTGTTAAGCGACCGCGAACGCCATCAGGCGCTGGCAACGCCCGGCGTGCAGTCTGTTGTTCCACTGCTGGTGTCGTTTGCCGAGTGGCGCAAGCCCGGCGGCGGCTCGTCGCGCGTTGTCGTCGTTGGCAGCGATAGCGATGACAACGGCCTTGTGCCTTGGTCACTCACCCAGGGCACGCTCGAAGATATCAAGGCACCCGACGCCATCGCCGTCGATCGCAGCTATTTGGCAGAGCTCGGCATCGACGGCATTGGCGATACCGCGCAAGTCGCAACCGGCCGCGTCAAGGTCCGCGCGCTGACCGAAGGCGTGCGATCGTTCACCCAATCACCCTACGCCTACACAACCCTCAACCGCGCCCGCCAGCTGCTCGGTGCCGACGGCGATCGCACGACATTCCTGCTCGTCAAGCTCGCGCCTGGCGCCGACATGGCCAAGGTCAAATCCGATCTTACCGCTCGGCTGGAAACGGCTGAGGTGCTGACCAAGGAAGAGTTCCGGGCCCGCAGCCTCAAGCAGTGGCTGTTCAAGACTGGAGCCGGCTTGGCATTGATCGGCGGCGCGCTGCTCGGCAGTCTTGTCGGCACGGTCATCGTCGCCCAGACGCTCTACTCGAGCACCAAGGATCATATCCATGAATTCGCCACGCTGCGGGCGCTCGGCTCTTCGAAGGGCTACATCCACAAGGTCATCCTGGCGCAGGCCGGCTTCAGCGCGGTCATCGGTTATGCGCTGGGTATGCTGATCTCGCTGCTGATCCTCTATCTCAGCCGCAACTCTGCGCTGCCGCTGGTCATGACGCCCGGTCTGGCCTTCTGGCTGTTTGCGCTCACCGTCGGCATGTGCGCGATCTCCGCGCTCTCGGCCATCGTCAAAGTCACCAAAATTGATCCTGCAACGGT
>JANMOL010000284.1:0-1732 GCA_031369245.1 Hyphomicrobium sp.
GTGTTGCCTTGGCCGTGTTGCCTGGGGTGTGTCGATGACAAGGACTGTATGGTTCATGGCCGCCGCCCGCTGTTCCGCGCGGAACAGGCTGGGCACAATTCAGGATGAGCCGCGTTTGCGCTGACCGCACGGGGCCGGCCGGACCGCAATGATGGCCAGTCATCAGGCATTTGCCGGCGTTCTGATCTGAGTTCCTGGCCGGCACGTTAACTCCAGCTAAATACAATGTTGGTGGGATCCGTGAAAAAATTTATTGCGACGGCAGTCAGCCTGGCGGCCATGCTGACTTCGGCTTCCAGTGCCACGCCAGCCGGGACGGCCGCGGGAAGCGCTTTTGATTTCGAATTCCCGTCGATTGACGGCCAGACGATGAGGCTGGCGTCGTGGCAAGGCAAGGTCTTGCTGGTCGTCAATACGGCATCGTTTTGCGGCTATACCAAACAGTACGCAGCACTTCAGGAAGTCTGGTCAAAGTACGAAGCCGCGGGCCTGGTCGTGGTTGGCGTGCCATCGAATGATTTCGGCGGTCAGGAGCCGAAGGCCGAGGGCGAGATCAAAGCGTTTTGCGAAGGTGCGTTTGGGGTAACGTTTCCGCTGACGGCGAAACAAACGGTTATCGGCGACAATGCCCATCCTTTCTACAAATGGGCGGCTGCAGCCGCCGGTCCCGATGGCCTGCCGCAGTGGAACTTTCACAAGTATCTTGTCGGCCGTGACGGCCGCCTCGTGCGGTCGTTCTCAACCCAGCTGACGCCGAACTCGAGCGACGTGACGGGTTGGATCGAAAAGGCCTTGGCCGAGCCGAAGGCGGCTGCGAATGCTTCAGAAAATTGACGCTGATCAGCAGCTCGGCGGGATGTCCTGGCCAGCAACGCGTGACGAGGGCCTTACGCGCCTCTCACGGTTTTTAGCGCACGGTGGCAGCGGCTACGCGACCCAGCGTAACTATGATCGCGGGCCCGGGGATCGCCGCAACGTCTCAGTGCTGTCGCCCTTTATCCGGCATCGCTTAATCACAGAAGAAGAAGTCGTCCGCCAGGTCGTGTCGCTGCATGGACTGAGGGCTGCTGAAAAATTCGTCCACGAAGTCTGCTGGCGAACTTACTGGAAGGGCTGGCTCGAAATGCGCCCGGCCGTTTGGCGGCGTTATGGTGACGATATTGCCCTTTTGAACGGTGTCATCGCTGAAGATCGCGATCTGCGCCGCCGTCTGGAACGCGCAGAGGGCGGCCGGACGGGGCTGGCATGTTTCGATGCCTGGGTCGAAGAACTCGTGACGACCGGCTATCTGCATAATCATGCCCGGATGTGGTTTGCGAGCATTTGGATTTACACGCTCGGCCTGCCGTGGCAGCTCGGTGCACGTTTTTTCATGCAGCATTTGCTCGATGGCGATCCAGCGTCCAATACGCTGTCGTGGCGCTGGATGTGCGGCTTGCACACGGCTGGTAAAACCTATTTGGCGCGGCCTGAAAACATCGCAACCTATACCGGGGGACGCTTTCCAGCACCGCAAGGATTGGCGGTCACAGCGCCGCCTGCGGCTGAAGCTGTGGCTGTTGAAAAGCCGATCGCGCTGACACCACGGCCGACTGTTCTTTCCGGTCCGAGCGTTGATGGCGAAGTAACGCTGCTGGTGACGGAAGAGGATCTGCATCCAGAATCGTGGCCGTTTGGAACGGCAAAAGTACGAGCAATCGTTCTCGTGACGTCTTCGCCTTCAGATCACGGT
>JANMOL010000327.1:0-3931 GCA_031369245.1 Hyphomicrobium sp.
GTCCCTTGACGGAAAAACGCGCAGCCTTGGCGGAGGCCCGGACTTCACCCGGGCTATCCCAAAAAATGGCTATGCGTGGTGGTACGTCGATGCCTTCAGCGATGACGCGCAGAACGGGCTCACAGTCATTGCCATGCTCGGCAGCGTGTTTTCGCCCTACTACCGGCAGGCGCGCAACAAGGGCCTCGGCGATCCATTCAATTTTTGCGGCCTGAACGTTGCGCTTTATGGTGCTGCTGGCAAACGCTGGGCTTTAACCGAACGCGGCCGCAATGATCTCTCAATCGAAGCCGGACGCTTGGCGATCGGACCGAGCTCACTCGTTTGGGATGGCAGCAGCTTAACGATCGATGTCCGTGAAATCACGGTTCCGATCCCGTCGCGCCTGCGCGGCAAAATACGGCTCACGCCGTCCGCTACAACGGCTGAAACGTTCGTTTTGTCGAGCCATGGCAATCATCGGTGGCGGCCGATTGCGCCGTTCTCACGCGTCGAACTTGAGTTTACGAACCCCGCACTCACGTGGTCCGGGCACGGCTATTTTGATTGGAATTCCGGCGATTCGCCGTTGGAAAACGCGTTTGTTGGCTGGGACTGGTCGCGCGCCAGCACGGCCCAGGGCACGACGATCCTCTATGACGGCGTGCGGCGGCAAGAAGACGACTTTCTGTTGGCGCTCAAAATCGACCCTGACGGTACGGCCCGTTCCATCGAAGCCCCACCGACAGCGCGCCTTGCCTCAACGCCCGTTTGGCGCATCCGGCGCGCCACGCGCAGCGATGGGGGGTCGACTGCGGCTGTGGTCAAAACCCTCGAAGACACGCCGTTCTACGTCCGATCCATCATTCAGTCGCAGATTGGCGGCGATGCTATTCGGGCGATGCATGAAAGCCTATCGCTCGACCGTTTCGTCAACCCGGTTGTGCAACGGATGCTTCCGTTCCGGATGCCGCGCGCTGCGCGCTCACAGCGCTGACAAAGCCTGACGTAACACTACGGATGGGGTATCGCAGACTGAGCCGGCCCTGATGGCCCACTCTGGGCCTCGCGTTCAGCTTTCTGGCGGTCCAGCCGGCGGCACTGCCATTCGACCGCTGCCCAGGCAATGGCAAAGGCGATCACCACAAAAAACTCAAGAAATGCTCCCAGCCAGCGCGGCATCGGCCGTTCCCGAGCTTATGGGATTAGGTTGGTGGATTTGGGTGCCTCGATGTGCTCGCGCTTGTCAGAGGCACTTTCGCGCAGGCTGCGGCGAACCGAGATCAATTCGTAGATCATGAAAATCAAGGCTGAGCCGAAGACCAGTCCGAGCTCGATCGGTCCATAGTATTTTTCCATCGGGGTGCTCTCATAAGGCACGCGCCTGTCGCTGCCATGCCCAAAAGCTACGGCTAGAAGCCTAAGCTGGTTTCATCAGGCTGGTTTCGTCAGGCTGGTTTCGTCAGGCCCGGACTCCGCCGAGAGCGCCTGCCTCACGGCCCAGCGCCTTGAACACCGTTCTCACGATGCCATCGGCATCCAGCCCGGCCTTGGCGTACATCACCTCAGGCTTGTCGTGGTCGATGAACTCATCCGGCAGCACGAGTGTGCGAACCTTGACGCCGCGATCGAGTAAACCATCGGCTGCCAGGAAGTGCAGCACGTGGCTGCCGAAGCCGCCGACCGAACCTTCCTCGATCGTGATGAGTATTTCGTGCTCGCGCGCGAGGCGCCTAATCAGATCGTGATCCAACGGCTTCATAAAGCGCGCGTCTGCAACAGTCGTCGAAAGCCCGCAGGCGGCAAGGTGATCGGCGGCCTTGTTGACTTCACCGAGCCGTGTGCCGAGCGACAGGATCGCAACCGCCGTGCCTTCACGCAGCACGCGCCCTTTGCCGATTTCGAGGGGAACGCCTTCGGCTGGGATCTCGACGCCCGTGCCCTCGCCGCGCGGAAAGCGGAATGCCGACGGCCGATCATCAATTGCGGCGGCTGTCGCCACCATATGCTTCAGCTCTGCCTCGTCCGAGGCGGCCATGATGACAAAGTCGGGCAAGCATCCAAGATAGGCCAAATCGAATGACCCAGCGTGCGTCGGGCCATCGGCGCCAACGAGCCCGGCCCGATCGATGGCAAAGCGCACTGGAAGTTTTTGGATCGCGACGTCGTGGACGACCTGATCGTACCCGCGCTGGAGGAACGTCGAGTAAATCGCCGCGAACGGCTTCATTCCCTCGGATGCTAATCCGGCTGCGAACGTCACGGCATGCTGTTCTGCAATGCCGACGTCAAACATGCGATCTGGAAACGCCTTGCCGAACAGATCGAGACCCGTGCCGTCCGGCATAGCGGCTGTAATTGCAACAATCCGGTCGTCCTTTTTGGCTTCTTGGATCAGACTATCGGCAAACACGCGCGTGTATGCCGGCGCACTGGGCTTTGGCTTCACCTGCGCGCCGGTCACGACGTTGAACTTGGCGACGCCGTGATACTTGTCGTCGGAGGCTTCCGCCGGACCGTAGCCTTTGCCTTTTTTGGTGACGACATGCACCAGCACAGGGGCCTGCTCGCTATCGCGCACGTTCTTGAGTACTGGCAGCAGCTGATCCAAATCGTGGCCATCGATCGGGCCAACATAGTAAAAGCCCAATTCTTCGAACCACATGCCGCCGGACCAGTAAGTACGTGACATTTCTTCGACGCGTGCGGCGCGGCGCTCCCACTTTTTCGGCAAGCGCTTGGCCAGCTGCTTGGCAATGTCGCGCAGGTGCAAATAGGTGCCGCTGGATGTCATACGTGTCAGATACTTCGAGAGTGCGCCTGTGGGCGGCGCGATCGACATATCGTTGTCATTGAGGATGACGATCAAGCGCTCGTCGCGAGCGCCGGCATTGTTCATGGCTTCGTAGGCCATGCCTGCGCTCATCGCGCCATCACCGATCACGCAGATGACGTTGTTCTTGCCACCCTTGAGGTTGCGCGCAACGGCCATGCCCAGTCCAGCCGAGATCGATGTCGATGAATGGGCAGCGCCAAATGGGTCGTATTCGCTTTCGGCACGCTTGGTAAAGCCGGACAGACCTCCGCCCTGGCGCAAAGTGCGGATGCGATCGCGGCGGCCGGTCAAAATCTTATGCGGATAGGCTTGATGCCCGACGTCCCAAATCAAGCGGTCATCGGGCGTGTTGAACAGGTAATGGATCGCCACCGTCAGCTCGATCACACCCAAGCCTGCACCCAGATGTCCGCCGGTCACCGAGACGGCCTCGATCATTTCTTCGCGCAGCTCTGTCGCAAGCTGGCGCAAATCCGACTCTGGCAGCTTTCGCAGATCAGCCGGTGTCACGACTTGGTCGAGCAGCGGCTTGGCGGATGGCACTGGAGAATTGGCGTGAGCGTTCATGATTTTGACTCCAAGCCAGAATGGCGCTGTCGTGCGCTGTGCGGGCGTACTGCAAGATGAGCAACGGAGACGCTGTTCGTGTCCAGATGGTGCAGGGTCGCGGATGCCGGAGCTCTTTGCACATAGGCGGGCGCGCCTGGGGTTGACGCGTCTGGGGGTGACGCATCTGAGGCTGACGCGTCTGGCGCGTCGATTTTGTCGGCACGCCGGTGATCCAGAGCGTCAGAGGGCTGCACCGTGCGCTGCGCTTGAGAACGCTGCCCGGCGCTGCGTGGTGCGGTCTTGACCTTTAACCAAAAGGCATAGGCTGCCAGCAGGAACAGCGTGCTCGCCAAATCAAACAGCGAGACGTAGCGTCCGCCGTCCAAAATGATGTAGGCGGCTGTCACTTTCAGCGCCAATAGCCCGAGCATGAACATCACAACCGTGCGCGCCATTTGCGCGAATGCTGCCATCGACGAGGGATCCAGATCTTCCGCCTGAGCCGATGATGTCGCCGGCAAAGGCTTCGTCCAGCAGCTCGCGGCGCTGGCTCAGGAACGAGACCAC
>JANMOL010000350.1:0-2096 GCA_031369245.1 Hyphomicrobium sp.
CTGCGCGACGGCCGCGCCATTGCCGCTGCCCTGCTGGCTCACGCGGGCGCGGTTGTTTTTGCGCAAACTGCGTGTCAGCGAATATAATGCCAGACCGGTGCGGACGAGTTCTGCATCCTGGCCCTTTGGCGAGACCGTGAAACCAACCCGGCCTCCGGCTTCAGCGGGCTGCGGCATGAGCGGCAGCGAGACCAAAGACACGAGTGCAGCAAGGCTCGCAAACCTACGGATCTGGATCATTCGAAACTCTCCCAACACCACATCAGAGACGCTGCGCGTCGTCAGCAGCTGACAATCCGGACTATGCCGGTGCCAGCCTGAACATCATCCGAACCCGCCATTTAATGTGCGTTCATCGATCAGGTTGGGAATGGCGAGGTTACGGCGTCTTGCGCTGGAGCAAATCAGCGCAACAAAAAAAGGGCCCGGCTGGTGAGGGCCCCATTTCGGACAGTGCTTGTCGCGGCCAGTGCTTTTTGCGGCCAGTGCTTATCGAAGATAGTGCGTGATGCTTACAGGCTGCCGCGCACTTTTTCGCGGCATTCGGTCGAGTGACCGTTCCAATTGACTTTGAGCTTGGCGGTGTACGAGCCGCCATCGCCGCCGAGCATGACCGTTCCAAGCGACGTGTTGCTGCCCGGCTGCGCCCGGAACTCACCGCCTTGGTTGATGTTCGAACTGCCGCCGCCACCCGATGTGGTGACCACCAGCTGATAGGATCCGTCGATGGCCGTCTTGGAAAAGACCACACCTTCGAGGCTGACGTCACCGGCCCGCTGCTTGATTTCGATGGCACAACGAACCCCATCCTGTTCGGCAACAGCCGAGCCACCCGCTGCGATGGCGCTGCCGATGATGCCCACTCCGGCAGCTAAGCCCAGTACGCCCGGGACGAGGCGGACACCGGACACATCATAAATGCTGAACATGTCTGAACTCCTTTTTTGCCGGCGTAAGGGAAGGGCTGTGATCCCTTCCCTCACGAGGCGAACGCCCGCACCTTAGTCCTGTACGATGACGGTCACATTGCCGGCACCAACCTGCGTGGTCGTCGCGCGATTGTTGCGTCCGGCCTGGATCACGCCAACGGCATTGCCGCTGCCATCCTGGGTGGTGATCACCTGATGGCCAGAACCAAACTGGCCAATGCCGACGATGTTGCGGCTGCCGCGCTGGTAGGTATCGGCCGAATTGCGATCGCCATTTTGGCCGGTAACAGCGCGGTTCCCATAGCCATACTGATTGCTGATGACGGCGTTGCCGCGGCCATTTTGATAGACGGTCATGCGATGGCGCGTGCCATGCTGGCCGCCGCCGACGCCGTTGCCGTAGCCATACTGCTCGATCGAAACTCGCGAACCGCCGGCGACGGCCTGGCTGACACCGAGGCCGAGGCTGAGAGCCATTACGCCCGTCGTGAAGATAATGCGCATCATTGAACTCTACTCCTGAGTCTTACAGAGGGCTGCTCTGTGGCCACTGCAAAAGTGGATGATGCGACGTTAGCGAGCGCGCATTGAACGGTCTGTGAACTGCTGGTTCAGCTGAAGTTCATCGCTTGGACAGCCAGCGCCCACGATCACCGCAACACGATGTCTGGTGGCCGAAGGCGGACGCAGGCGTGCTAATGACGGAATAAAACAAACCATCTTCCATTGATGCCGGCGTCAGCAAAAAAGTTTGCGCTGTCTGAAGTGCGGCGATCGTCCGGTCATGAGATCTTTGGGAAGGGTTCGTCGGTGGTGTCTGATGGACAGCGCGACCAGGTGATTTCGCTCCTACCGCCAATCGCTCAATCTGGTAAACGCCCGCGCCGTTGACCCGATCAGCAGCTTTACCCAAGCCCGGCCAGCACGGCATGTGCCGGGGCGACCGCGGCGGGCGGCGTGGCGCTTTCTGCGGCAAACACCAGCAGTAGGCTTTCGTCCCCCAAGAGGTGCTCGAGCACAGCGGCTTGCAGGCGCGGGGCTTCCGTCCACGACCTCAATTCCTGCGGTTCGATCCCAGTCAGCGACAGGAAGCGCGCCAAGCGTTGCGGCTCGCTTGCCAGAAACGTCAGACCCTGCAGGGCGATAGCCTCGGCGTTTTCGACCTGG
>JANMOL010000296.1:0-3220 GCA_031369245.1 Hyphomicrobium sp.
AACGACTTGCTCGCTGGCGGTCAATATCAAAACGGCTTCTCGGCCGGTGACGATACCTTCGCCTGGGCACGGGCTGATGTCGTCAGCACCGCGGGGGTCAAACAGGGCTTCGACCACATCATTGATTTCGGCGCCGGCGACAAACTCGATTTTTCGGGCCTTACGCTGACGGCAGGTCCGATTGAAAATGTCGTGCGCGTCACCGACACCGCGGGCGGCACGGTCATCTCGGCGAATTTCGGCGGCAGCATCGGCTTCGTCGATGTCGTGGTGCTCGACATCGTGCACGGCCACACCCTGGCTGAACTGGTCCAAGATCACGCCATCGCGGTCTAGGCATCGTCCACGCCAATCAAAAATGAACCCAAAAAGGCGCCGCGTTGGCGCACTTTGCTCGTCTCAGTGCGTCTCTGAAGCCGCCGCCATTGCCTCGCGCCCGCGCCTGAGCTAACGCTCGTGGCGAGCAACGGAGAGCGCGCATGACGACGGCACAATCAGCAATTCGCACCAAGTCCAGCACCATGATGTCCGGCGCCACCGGTGACTGGGAAATGGTCATCGGGCTCGAAGTCCATGCTCAGGTCGCGTCAAACTCCAAGCTCTTCTCGGGCTCGTCGACGGCGTTCGGCGCCGAGCCCAACAGTCACGTCTCGCTCGTCGATGCCGCGATGCCGGGCATGCTGCCGGTCATCAACAAGGAGTGCGTGGCGCAGGCCATTCGCACCGGGCTCGGTCTGCAGGCTGAAATTCATCTGAAAAGCGTTTTTGACCGCAAGAACTATTTTTACCCTGATCTGCCACAGGGCTATCAGATCTCACAGTACAAGCAGCCGATCGTCGGCGAGGGCGAAGTCGAGATTGACGCAGACGGCGAGACGCTGCGTGTCGGCATCGAGCGGCTGCACTTGGAACAGGACGCTGGAAAATCGTTGCACGACCAGCATCCGGAGTATTCCTACGTCGATCTGAACCGCTCGGGCGTGGCGCTGATGGAGATCGTCTCGAAACCGGATATGCGTTCGGCCAAGCAGGCGCAGGCCTATGTCACCAAGTTGCGGACCATCCTGCGCTATCTTGGAACCTGCGATGGCGACATGGAAAAAGGCAATTTGCGTGCCGACGTCAATGTCTCGGTGCGCAAGCCGGGCGCGCCGCTCGGCACGCGCTGCGAAATCAAGAACGTCAACTCCATCCGCTTCATTGGCCAAGCCATTGAAGTCGAGGCCCGCCGCCAGATCGGTATTCTCGAAGATGGCGGCAATATCGATCAAGAGACCCGGCTGTACGATGCGGTCAAGGGCGAGACGCGATCGATGCGCTCAAAGGAAGAGGCGCATGACTACCGCTATTTCCCCGATCCTGATTTGTTGCCGCTCGAACTCACACAGTCCTATGTCGATGACTTGAAAAAGCACCTGCCCGAGTTGCCCGATGAGAAGCGGGCGCGGTTTATGAAGGATTTTGGTCTGTCGCCCTATGACGCCAGTGTGCTGATCGCCGAGCGCGAATCCGCCGCTTTTTTCGAAGCGGTTGCCAACGGCCGCGACGGCAAGACGGCGGCCAACTGGGTCATCAACGAACTGTTCGGCCGCCTGAACAAGGAAGGCAAATCCGTCACCGACAGCCCGGTGTCGGCAAGCCAGCTCGGCGGCATTGTCGATCTGATTTCGTCGAACGCGATCTCCGGCAAGATCGCCAAGGATCTGTTCGAGATCCTGTGGACCGAAGGCGGCGACCCTGCGGCAATCGTCGAACAGCGCGGCATGAAGCAGGTCACCGATACCGGTGCCATCGAGAAAGCGGTCGATGAGATTATCGCGGCCAACCCCGACAAGGCCGAGCAGGCCCGCGCCAAGCCGTCGATGCTCGGCTGGTTCGTCGGACAAGTCATGAAGAGTACGGGCGGCAAAGCCAATCCGGCCGCCGTCAACGATATCCTCAAGGCGAAACTGGGTGTTTGAGACCGTCTCTTTCGGAGGCCACGATGGAGCTGCCGGATTGCCTGGACTGTAAGTATTCCGACGCCGGCCATCCGTGCAGGCAGCCGGACGGGTGCTATGATTTTCCCAAAGTCGGCGCGGCGGTTGTTGCCTATGGCCGGACGTTCGCGCTTGATGGCGAGAATCTGGATGAAGAGGCCCGCGCCGCAAATGCCTGGGCGTCCGATTGCGCTTATGAGATCGAGGCGGACTATCCAAGGCTCATCTTACCGCTGGCCGTTGCCGCCATGGATGCCTGCGAAACACCCGGCGATGCTGCCTATGTGGCGGCTGGCCTGCTGGAAAATGCCGTCGTCAATCACGGCCCCGTTCTGATTGCCCAGATTGAAGCGATGGCCGCTCAGAGCGCGAAGTTCCGTTACGTTCTGTCCGCAATTTGGGGCCAGTCGCACACCGATCCTGAGGTCTGGGCGCGGATTTGCAAGGCCGTCGGATCGCACGGCCGGATGGATACCGACGGGCGCGGTCCGTGGGACGGAAGCCCCATAACCGTGCTGAGCGAGGAGCAGGCAACCGAACTGCTCAAAGAGCGTGTCGGGCCGTGCGCCATTCGTCCTTACCTCTGAACCGCACGTCACCGGCAATGCACCGCCGCGGCTGCGGCCAAAGCAAAACGGGCGGCTGCGGCCAAAGCAAACGGGCGGCGGCGGCCAAATCAAAACGCGCGGCTGCGGCCAAATCAAAACGGCCGGTTGCGCGCGGCTCTCGCCGATGGCGCGCTTGCGGCCACCAGATGCGCGCCCCGGCGGGCGGCCATGGTTCGCAGCAGCAAAATTCCGGCGAGGATCACAAAGCCAAACGGCACGATGACTGCGATCAGGTAGGCTATTTTCGTCATTGTCATGGACCCCTCCCCCGAGGCCGATCTTCAACATGCGACAAAATATAACAGACAGAGTTTGCAGGTCCGCTCACACAGGTCGTGCAATTGGCAACGGTCCTTTAACGATTTCTCAGGATGTGCATTGCAGCACGCGCGCCGCGCCGATGCAGACCGGCCTGACCTTGAGTGGCGTGCCGCCGGATGGCTGCAGCGTCACACGGCTGATGGGCTGTGGCAGCGATCACAGCGGATGGCGCACACAGCGCGCGAGGGTGACCCACAATGACAAAGCCCGCGTGGCGGGCTTCACCACCGGCGGATCGAGTGCGCACTGATCGAGATTTGAGGGCACAGCACGGTCGGTCATACGCCATGACGACAGAGCACTATGACCCGC
>JANMOL010000379.1:0-4449 GCA_031369245.1 Hyphomicrobium sp.
CTGCGCGAAGCCGTCGAGGGCGGATTGACCGCTGAAGCGGCAGTCGAGCGCGTCCAGAATTCAATGCGGACCCGTATGCTGCGCCAGAACGATGCCTATTGGCGCGAGCGTCAACGCGACCTCGACGATTTGTCGGACCGGCTGATGCGTGTGCTGGCTGGCCGCATCACCAGCGCGGATGATGACAGCGATCTGCCGCCCGATACGATTTTGGTGGCCCGCACCATGGGCCCGGCTGAGTTGCTCGACTATGACCGCACCAAGCTGCGCGGTCTCGTGGTCGAAGACGGTTCAAGCCAAAGTCATGTGGCGGTGGTTGCCAAGGCGATTGGTATTCCGGCCATCGGGCAAGCGGCCGGGGTTGTCGACCGGGTCAGTTCGGGTGATGCGGTGATCGTCGATGCGATGTCGGGCGAAGTGCACTTGCGGCCGAGCAGCGAAGTCATCGCTGCTTATTCCGACAAGGTGCGGTTCCGGGCCCGTAAGCAGAAACGCTATCAGGCCCTGCGCGACCGTCCGGCAGTGACCAAGGACGGCGTGCGGATTGCGCTGCACATCAACGCCGGTTTGCTGGTTGATATGCCGCATCTGGCGGAATCGGGTGCCGATGGCGTCGGGCTTTACCGCACCGAACTGCAATTCATGCTGTCGGATACCTTCCCGCGGCTCGACAAACAGACCCAGCACTATCGCGGTGTGCTGAAGGAAGCCGGCGACCGGCCGGTGGTTTTCCGCACGCTCGATATTGGCGGCGATAAAGTGCTGCCCTATCTGCGCCAGCCGAAGGAAGAAAACCCCTCGATGGGCTGGCGCGCTGTCCGCATGGCGCTTGACCGGCCTGAAGTCATTCGCCTGCAATTGCGCGCCATGTTGAAAGCCGGCGGCGGGCGCGAACTTCGCGTTATGATCCCGATGATCAGCGCGGCCTATGAAATGGTGGCGATCCGCGCGCTGGTTGACCGCGAAAAGGCCTTCCTTAAAAAGCACGGCTATCAGCTGCCAAAGGATATTTTGATTGGCGCGATGCTGGAAGTCCCAGCCCTGCTGTTTGAATTGGACGCGTTTTTGCCGAAGGTCGATTTCGTGTCGGTTGGCTCCAACGATCTGATGCAGTTCATGTTCGCGGCTGATCGGACCAATGCCCGTGTTGCCAACCGGTTTGATGTTTTGTCGCCGTCGCCGTTGCGGGCGCTCAAGTTGCTCATCAAGGCTGCCAAGAAATATCGTGTGCCGGTGACGATGTGCGGAGAAATGGCGGGCCGTCCGCTCGAAGCCATGACGTTGATCGGATTAGGCCTGCGTTCGGTCTCGATGGCGCCGGCCTCGATTGGCCCCGTCAAGGCCATGATCCTGTCGCTCAACGCTGAAAAGATTACCGATTGCGTTGATCGCTTGCTCAAAGACGGAGCCAAAGACGTGCGCGCCACGCTGCAGCGTTTTGCCGAGGACGAGGCCGTCGAGATTGATCACTAAGTGCCTTTTGTGTTGACCGTGCCGGGATTTTTTCCCAGCCGTGCACAAGCTTTGACAAACCGGATTTTTTGCTCAACATGATGGCCGGGGAATAGGGTCGGCAGTGTATCGCCGGTGAGGTCATGCGTCAGGGCGTCGGGGCGGGGTTTCCGCAGTATCGCGTGCAGCGTGAAGGCACGCATCAGAACGCGGCTTCGCCGCCCAGCAACAACGTGCTTGCCGCGGCTTGTGCTCAAACCCAATCTATGATCGGCCGATTTTTCCTCGACCTGCGCGGCGCGTTGCGCGTGACGCCGCACCATATTGCCGCGCAATTGGTGACAAACCTCGAGACCATCGACTCGCTCGAAACCGGACGCGTGTGGCTGCTGCCACAGTGGCCTGAGACGGCACGCATCGTCATGGCCTACACGGCGCTGGCGGGCATTGACGGGCGGCCGGTTCTGCAAGCCATCGGCGAATTACACCGGGCGGTGGCGGAGGCGCGTAACGCTCCGGTGCCAGCAGCGGCGGTCCGGTCGCAAACTCAGCACACCCCGCATGTCGAGCGCATGCGGCGCGCCGGTACGGCGTTTGCCAACGGTGCCAAGCGGCTGCCGCGGGATGCGATGCAGCAGGTGCGGGAACGCCCGCAGCGGGCGCTTTATGCCGTCTCGGTCCCGCTGTTTATCGTCATGCTGCTACTGAACACCTCGATTGTGCAAAGCGCGCTGATGCATTTACCGCGACCTGTTGTCCGGCTGGCGCACTCGGTTCAGGCGGCGATGCAAGATTCGCTGGCGCCGGTGCGTGAAGGCCACCGCTGGATTGAAGCCGAAGACCCGCGCCAGCGGCGCGCGGATAAATTGCGGATCGGGGCGCGTTAGGTTTACATGCGCACCCAGCCGCCCGGAGCGGCAAACCAGATGCGCGGCCGATACATCCCATGACGTCTCTTCCGACAGAAAAACTCAACCGGCTCGTCGAGCGCTGGCTGGCTATCCAGGACGAACTCAACCACGGCGTGAGCCAGGCGGCCTATGCCAAGCTCAACAAGGAATTCTCCGACCTCGGGCCGGTCGTCGGCAGTATCCGGGCGCTGCGCAAGGCTGAGGGCGAGGTGCACGGCCTAGAGCAGCTGATCGCTGATCCGGCCGCCGACAAGGATATGGTCGAGCTGGCGTATGCTGAAAAAAACGAGCTGGTGCCGCGCATCGAGATGCTCGAACAAGAGTTGCGGATTGCGCTGCTGCCCAAGGATGCGGCCGATGAGAAAAGCGCCATTCTCGAGGTGCGTGCCGGTACGGGTGGCGATGAAGCCGCGCTGTTCGCCGCCGATCTTTTTCGCATGTACACGCGCTATGCCGATTTAAGAGGCTGGAAGACGGAGATCATCTCGGCGTCGGAAAATGATCTTGGCGGCTATAAGGAAATCGTTGCATCGGTGACGGGGCAGGGTGTGTTCGCCCGCTTCAAGTTTGAATCGGGCGTGCATCGCGTTCAGCGCGTGCCGGCAACCGAGAACGCCGGCCGCGTGCACACCTCGGCTGCGACGGTTGCGGTGCTGCCCGAGGCCGAAGAACTCGACATCGAGATCCGCCCGGAAGATATCCGCATCGATACGATGCGGGCCGGTGGCGCGGGCGGGCAGCACGTCAACAAAACCGACAGCGCTGTCCGTATGACGCATTTGCCGACGGGCATTATGGTCGTTTCCGCCGAGAAGTCGCAGCATCAGAACCGGCGGCTCGCGATGCAAGTTTTGAAGGCGCGGATCTATGATCGCGAGCGGGAAAAGCTGGCGAATGAGCGCTCGGAGGCGCGCAAATCGCAGGTCGGTTCGGGTGATCGCTCACAGCGCATCCGGACCTATAACTTTCCGCAAGGCCGCGTCTCAGACCACCGCATCAATCTGACGCTGTACAATCTCGACGAAGTCTTGACCGGCAATGCGCTCGATCTGCTGATTGATGCGTTGATCACCGACCACCAGGCAACGCTGCTGGCCGAATTGAGCGGCGCGTGACAATGACGCTATACCGCAACCCTGTCGTGGCGCTCGATACCGCAACGGCCGTTCAAGATGCGCGTCAGATGCTGACGGCTGCGTTTCAAGCGGCAGGGTGCGCATCGCCCGAGATCGATGCGCGATTTTTGTTGCAGGGTGTGTTGGGGCTGAGCGCTGCGGATTTGATACGCGCGCCGGATCGACCGCTCGGCGATGCGTCCGCCGTGCTGAGTGCGTGCGTGCAGCGCCGTCTGACCGGCGAACCAGTGTCGCGCATCCTCGGCCAGCGCGGCTTTTATGGCCGGACATTTGTCATCACGCCTGATGTGCTCGACCCGCGGCCCGAGACAGAGTCGCTGGTCGAGGCGGCGCGTGAGATTGTGGACAGAAAGGGCTGGCGCGACCGGCCGATCATTATCACGGATGTGGGAACTGGCTCGGGTATTCTGATTGTGACGCTGCTGGCCGAGCTGCCGCTGGCGACCGGCATTGCCTCCGATATCAGTGCCGCTGCGCTCGCTGTTGCCCAAATCAACGCGGAGCGGCTGGGTGTTGGCGGGCGCGTCAGGTTTGTCGCGGCGCCCGGGCTCGGCCACCTTGGCGGGCAGGCCGACCTGATCGTCTCGAACCCGCCTTACATCCCGGCAGCCGAGATTGCCGGCCTGGCGCGCGATGTGCGCAACTTCGATCCGCTTCTGGAGCTCGATGGCGGGCCAGATGGACTTGGCGTTTATCGCGATTTTGCAAATGATTTCATGAGGTTCGGCAATGGAACTCCGATCGCTCTCGAAATCGGTGCAGGCCAAGCCGCTGATGTCGGCGCCATTTTCGCTAAGGCCGGGGCCCGGATGACGGGCCAGAAGGTTGACCTGGGGGGCCACATCCGGGTTATGATTTTTGAGCATCGTTGCTAGCTCAACCTGCAAATTGTGTTGGCACGGCACACGTTCCGCGATACTGTCTTGCTGGTGGTTGTTGTCGGTGCGACC
>JANMOL010000411.1:0-2640 GCA_031369245.1 Hyphomicrobium sp.
GATGCTGAGCTGGAAGCCGGCGTCAAGCGTTTCCAGGTCCGCAACGGGGTGCGTCAGACAGGCCGGATCGAGCAATCGGTCTATCCGATTTTGAATATTACCGCCGCCGAGCGCCTCGATCAGCTCAAGCTGAACCTCGACCGGCTGCGTGCGCTCACACAGGGCGGCATTGAAGACCGCTATGTGCTGGTCAACGTGCCAGCGTTTCAGCTCGAAGAGGTTGAGCGTCATGAAGTGCAGATGCGCCACCGCGTGATCGTCGGGCGCGCTGAGCGCCAAACGCCGGACGTTCGCGCGACCATCAAGGCGCTGAATTTTTACCCGTTCTGGCGCGTGCCGGAAAGTGTTGCGATGCTCGATCTCGTGCCGCGCCTGCAGAAGGAGCCGCAGTATCTCGAGAACGAGGGCATTCGCGTTTTCAACGGCTTCAGTGGGCCCGAGCTCGATCGCCAAACGATCGATTGGTATTCGCCGCAGGTCGCGAGCTACAAATTCAAGCAGGATCCGGGCGATAAGAACGCGCTCGGCTTGGTCCGCCTCGACATGGCCAACGAGCACGGCGTCTATATGCACGATACGCCGCTGAAGAAACTGTTCGAGCAGCGCTCGCGGCCGTTTAGCGCGGGCTGCGTGCGGGTGCAGGAAGTTTTCCAGCTGGCTGAATGGATCGCCCGCTTTGAGCCGGGCTGGGAACAGCCAGGCCGGGTGCAGGAGGTGCTTGGCGGCGGACAGGCGCTCGATCTGACATTGTCGCGGCCGCTGCCCGTATACTTCGCCTACATCACCGCCTGGGCCGAGCCTGAGACCGGCCGGGTGCAGTTCCGTCCCGACATCTATGGCCGTGACAACAACCCGGCCCGGGCGGGCGGGGTGCGTGACGACAACGACGCGCCGCCGGCCGCCGCCGCCGCCCTGGCGCCTTAGACTCTCGCGCGAAAAAATTCGCTTGAAAGCGCGCCGCCTCAGACATCAAGGCCGGCGTTTACCTTTTGTTAACCAGGATCCAGCTACCGCTCGAGGGGAAGGCGCCAAGCTCCGTTGCGGGCATGGCCCGTTGGCGATTGGCAAAGGGAGCGCCGCCGTGACGATCTCGCGCTGTGTGCGCTTCCGACTTGGCTGGTTGCGTGATGCGCTGCGGGTGGCTGCGGCTATGGCGGTTTGCGCGACAGGGGCTTTGGCGGGGCCAGCGTTCCAGATCGTCAGCGAGGACGATAGCGCGGGGGTAAGATCGCTCGCCGTCCGAATAGAAAACCGGGTTGCGGAGAGCGATCTGCGCCAGTGGGCCAAGACCTTGCGCGCCAGCCGTGCCGATGGAAAAGCGCCGGCAAAAATCGCGTTCTATCTGCCGTCGATGAAACTGGCGCAGGCGCCGTGGGCTGAAATTCGTTTTGATGCTGAGACCAAAGTCAGCATCAACGGCTTGCGGTTCGACGAAGTTCAATCGTTTAGCGCCGACGTCGCCTCTGATCATCGCGCTGTGATTGGGCACTGGCTGACCTCACCACCGGCTTTGCCCGGCAAGCTCACGATCCTGCGCGAAAAGAGCGGCAGATTGATCGCGGAATGGCATCTGCGTAATGGTCAAAAGACGGTCGATGAGCTGCGCGAGGGCCGCTCTCAGCGCGGCCGCCGTTATGAGATCACCGATGCCGACGGCGGATACTATCTGATGCTCGGCAGCGGCGATCTCGAGCTTGGTCAAAATGGCGCCGCCATTGCGGTCGCCGAGCGTTTGATCCCGGCCGTCACGGCGAAAACCGTCAAAGGACCAGCGCTGGGTGCAAGTGACACGAAGACAGCAAGCGACATGAAGACAGCTGGCGCTTCGACGCTAGCAGGTGGTGGTGCACCGGTCGCCAATGCCGAGCTATCAGCCACTGTGAAGGCACAGCCGGGCGATGCAACGCCAGCCTCTGTGATCCCGCGCACGTCCAAAAAGCCTATCCGCGACGCGGCCGCGAAACCGCGCGGGCAGGCGGTCAAGGCGCACGCGCCGATGCCGCAATCGTTCAGCGATGCCATCAGCGGAACGTTTGCGCGTTAGTCATACGCGGCGTTCAGTGGTCAGCGATTGAGGCTTGAGGCTGGCAAGGCGCGGCGCGTGATCTCGCGCAGCGCAAAGCTCGAGCGCAACCGGACGACACCTGGAAAGCGCGCGAACTCTTCCTTGTGAATGCGCTCATAGTCGCTGAGGTCGCGCGCCAGCACGGTCAGCAGGTAGTCGTCTTCGCCCGACATCAGGTGGCATGAGACGACCGATGGCGCAGCCGCGACAGCTTTTTCAAACGCGTCGAGCAGCTCCTGGCTCTGGCTCTTCAGACTGATGTTGACGATGATCATCATATCGAGGCCGAGCGCGCGCCGGTTGATGCGGGCCTGGTAGCCTTCGATCACGCCGGCCTCTTCGAGCGCGCGAATGCGCCGGGCAATGGCGGTCGGCGAGAGCGCAACGCGCTCGGACAGCTCAACCTGGCTGCGCCGCCCGTCTTCGACCAGGGCCGCCAGAATGGCCTTATCAAGCGTGTCGAGGTTCATATGCTTCATTATTCTGCGTTAAATTGAATTTACATGCAGATAATCGGCTAAAAATCGTGTTTTGGCAATCGGTTTTGCCAGGAAAGAGCGCTCAATTCGGGGTAT
>JANMOL010000425.1:0-1968 GCA_031369245.1 Hyphomicrobium sp.
GGCATTATCGACGCCAAGGGCCGGCTTGCGGGCGTCATCACCGATGGCGATTTGAGACGTCATATGGGCAATAATTTGCTGGCCGCCCGCGTTGACGACATCATGACATTGAAGCCGAAGACGATTTCGCCGGGTATGCTGGCATCGGCTGCGCTCGAAGTGATCAATTCGTCGCGGATCACCGCGTTGTTCGTGGTCCAGAAATCGATCCCGGTGGGCATCGTCCACGTGCATGATTTGCTGCGGCTCGGCGTCGCCTGACAAGTCAAACCGGCCGCGCTCAATCAGCGTCGATCGTAACGACCACCAGCACAATGCCGTTGACGCCCGTCACTTCGACGCTCGCGCCCCGGGCTGCATCTTCACCCTCGGCCGCCCAGATCGTATCGCCGACCCGCACCTTGCCGCGGCCATTGACGATCGCCTCTTCGACGATGACTTTCCGCCCAATGTACTGCGCGCCGCGCACATTCAGCACCGGCTCGTCCGTTTTGGCCCCGTCAGACCGGCCGTAGCGCCGGACCCAAAACACCGTCGCAACAGAAATCGCCGTGAACAGGATCACCTGCCAAGTCCACGCCATCGGTGCGATCAGCGCCAACGCACCGACAATTCCGGCCGCAACCCCAAACCAAAGGAAATGAATACCGGGGACGATCGTTTCCATCACGAACAATATGACCGCGAGCGCAAACCACAGCCACGCGCCGAGCTGTCCGAACAGGTCCGAAACGGTCTGCATGGCCTGAGTATCCTTCGCGAATTAAACCTGCGGCCCGATCGGCTGACGCAACGGCGTCTTGGCACCGAGCGGCTTTGGCGCAGGCGCGCCCGGGCCGCCAGCTCCGCCGAACGCCTCGCCCGCGATTTGCGCCAGCCCGCCGAGCGACCCGATGACCGACGAGGCTTCGAGCGGCATCATTATGATCTTCGAATTGGGCGCACTGGCCAGTGCTTCGAGCGCCTTCACGTAGTTGTTCGCCACGAAATAATTGATCGCCTGCACATTGCCGTTGGCAATCGCGTTGCTGACCAGCTCCGTCGCCTTGGCCTCAGCTTGCGCATAGCGCTCGCGCGCCTCGGCATCGCGGAAAGCGGCTTCCTTTCGGCCCTCCGCTTCCAGAACCCGGGCCTGCTTTTCGCCCTCGGCTTTGAGAATAGCAGCCTGGCGCAGGCCTTCCGATTCGAGAATTTGCGCGCGTTTTTCGCGCTCGGCCTTCATCTGACGGGCCATGCTGTCGATCAGGTCGCGCGGCGGCGCGATATCCTTGATTTCGATGCGCGTGACTTTCACGCCCCAGGCTTCCGTCGCCAGATCGACCACGTTCAGCAGCTGCGCGTTGATCCGGTCTCGGTTCGACACCAGTTCATCGAGATCCATCGAACCCATGACGGTGCGGATGTTGGTCATCGTCAGGTTGACCATCGAGTGCTCGAGCAGGTCGATCTCGTAGGCCGCCTTGGCGGCGTTCAGGATCTGGAAAAACGCCACGCCATCAACCCGTACCATTGCGTTGTCGCGCGTGATCACATCCTGACTCGGAATATCGATCACTTGCTCTTTCATGTTCATCATATGCACGACGCGCTCGACCACCGGAAACAGCAAATGCATGCCCGGCGTCAGCGTGCGGGTGTACCGCCCTAAATTTTCAACGGTGTAATTGAAGCCCTGCGGCACGATTTTGACAATCGACCAAATAACCCAGACGGCCAGCGCCAAAAGCGCGAAAACGAAAACGGCAAAACCGCTTATATCCGGCACCATATCTCTGTCTCCCGCTAAAACGCTCACTCCATCAGATAGGAGCGAATCAGTTCAATAGAAGACAGCTGAACGAAATCCGGTAAATAAGGTATGAATAGCCCTGTCAAATGCCTGTTTTCATTTGTTTCAGCCGTTCAATTGGGGATGATCCGCCGTTAAACGTGAAATCGGACGGCCTATATCCAGCCCATCAGCTCGCG
>JANMOL010000430.1:0-2648 GCA_031369245.1 Hyphomicrobium sp.
CGAGCCCGTGCCCTGGCGATCGTAGCCCGGCTCTTCGCGCGGCACATACCACCGGCCAGCGACCTTGTAGGGGCTGCCAAGCTTGAAGGATCCACCGCCTTTGCGGACGGGCCCGGATGGACCTGCAATCCGCGGGCTCGAGCTGACGCCGTATTCGCTTTCGGTGAACAGCGGCCGCGTCAGGCTCGGACGGGATGCGTCATAGCCAACGCCGCGAGAGGGTGGTCCCGATCCTTGCGAGCAGGCCGTCGCGAGCAGCGCAACGCCCGAGACAAGCCCTGCTTGCCGCGCTGGACGCCCGATCAACGCCTTCAACATGTCTTGGAACCCGCTCACTCGAAACGCAACACGGACTGAACACCGGCGCGCTAAGCGGTCCCTAACGCATGACGGTGGCCGAACGTGGCCTTAACCATGGCAAAGCTGGCTTAGCAGCCGGTTAACTGTTGCGAAGATCTTTCGTCCCCCCGAGCATTTCCGAGCATCCCCGAGCGCCGTCGCGAGCCAAGCCCGGTGCGATCCGACGCAGCCGCGCGGCGGCGTTCGGCGCTTGAGGGCATCGCTGGAAGCGTATACCAACGGGACGTTCCGCTGATGGGGCCGCTGATGGCTGTGCCGCTGATGCAGCCGCAGACGGTTCCGCTGGCTCAGCTGCTGGCCGGGCCGGGTGTACGATGTGCAGCCGCCGTCTTGGAACCGCGGGAGGGATGGCCGAGTGGTTGATGGCTCTAGTCTTGAAAACTAGCGTGGGCGCAAGTCTACCGGGGGTTCGAATCCCTCTCCCTCCGCCACCTCTTGTGGCCGCTCTGGCCCGGCGGTGTCCGCAACGGCCCTTGGAAAACGCTGCTACACCATGAGTGGACACAATCGGGACCACAGATGCTTGTCGATCATCACTGCCATTTGGATTTTCCCAATTTTGCGTCCGATCTCGATGGCGTCGTGGCGCGCGCCCATGCGGCCAGCGTCTGCACGATGGTGACCATTTCAACCCGCATGAGGAATTTCGCGTCCGTTCTGGCGGTCGCTGAGCGCTATGACAGCGTCTATTGCTCGGTCGGCACCCATCCCCACAATGCGCACGAGGAACTCGATCTATCCGCCGCTGACATCGTGCAGTTCTCAAAGCACCCAAAAGTCGTCGCCATCGGTGAGGCGGGCCTCGATTACTATTACAAGCATTCGACGCCGGCTGCCCAGGCCGAAGGCTTTCGCAATCACATCACGGCCGCGCGCGAGACCGGTCTGCCGCTGGAGATCCACTCGCGCGACGCCGACGCCGATACCATCGCCATCCTCGAAGACGAGCATGCCAAGGGCGCCTTCCCGGCAGTGCTGCATTGCTTCACCGGCGGCCGCGACCTGGCGCTGCGGGCGGTCGATCTCGGCCTCTGTGTGTCGTTTTCGGGCGTGATCACCTTCAAGAAGTCGGACGCGCTGCGGGACATTGCGCGCGATATTCCGTTGGATCGCTTGCTGGTTGAAACCGATGCGCCGTTCCTAGCGCCCGATCCGTACCGCGGAAAAACCAATGAACCGGCCTATGTCGCCCACACCGCGGCAGCGCTCGCGCGCGTCAAGGGGATTTCGCTGGCCGAACTTGCGATAGCGACAACCGATAACTTTTTCCGCCACTACACCAAAGCCAAGCGGCCCGCGAGCCCGGGCACCGGGACCGTTGCGGCATGAGCTACCGTTTCACGATCCTTGGTTGCGGGTCATCAGGCGGCGTTCCGCGCATCGGTATGACGTGGGGGGCGTGCGATCCCAACAACCCAAAAAATCGCCGGCGGCGCTGTTCAGCGCTCGTTGAGCGCTTCGGCAAAGGCGGTCAGACGGCGGTGCTGATCGATACCTCGCCGGATTTGCGCGAGCAGATCTTGTCGGTCCGGCTGATGGCGCTCGATGGCGTGCTGTACACCCACGATCATGCCGACCACACCCATGGCATTGACGATCTGCGCATGGTGACGTTTGCCATGAAGCGCCGTGTCGATGTGTATTTTGATGCCGCAACGGGCAAGAGCTTGACCGAGCGCTTCGCGTATTGCTTCAAGACACCAGACGGTTCGACCTATATGCCGATCCTCAACGGGCACCTGATTGATGGCATCGCTCCCGTGGCGATTGCCGGGCCTGGCGGCACGCTGATCGCGCAACCCATCATGCAAACGCACGGCGATATCCCATCGCTCGGTTATCGCGTGTCCAACCTGGCTTATTCGCCCGATATCAGCGCTATCCCGGCCTCATCCGTCGCTCTGCTGGAAGGTCTTGACGTTTGGGTCGTCGATGCGTTGCGTCACACCCCGCACGAAAGTCACTTCAGCGTCAAACAGGCGCTGCAGTGGGTCGAACGCTTGAAGCCGAAGCGCACGATCCTGACGCACATGACCAGCGAACTCGATTACGAGACGCTGCGCCGCGATTTACCGGATGGTGTCGAGCCGGCCTATGACGGGATGACGGTCGAATTTCGATAGTTGCGCCGTGCGCGGCTGTAAGCTCTGCCCGCTGTTTATTGGAACGCAGCGGCAAGCGATCAGACGGCTTTCGGGCTGGGGCCGATCAGTTGCGTGACCTGCAGCACGGCTTGGTTGCCGTCGATCGCGGTGGCGTCGGCCCCGACTGCGATCACGAGCTCGGGC
>JANMOL010000315.1:0-7949 GCA_031369245.1 Hyphomicrobium sp.
TAGGCCGCAATGCACGAATCGGAGCGCTTCTTGGCCTCCAGATCCTCGAGTTTGACATAAACGATCGTATTGGGACCGCAAATGTAGGCGTCATCGGCGCGCGCGCCGGTTGACCCGCCCGCGAACGCCAATGACGAGACCGTCACGGCAAAACCCACGCTGACCCGCCACAACATGACTGACCCTCACCCAACCAAAACCACTGGCCCAAAAAGCCACGCGCTTGTCAGATTATGGGACAGACGTTGAGAAATCGTTGATCTTGCAGCGGAGCGCGATGGCCCCGCCGCCGAAAGGCCCTAGCGGACTGGCCCTAGCCGACTGGCCCTAGCGCACTGGCCCTAGCGCACTGGCCCTAGCGGACTGGCGGATAGCGCCAGTAGACCCCGCCAGCCGCGGTCGTGACCGATTGCAGGATCGGAATGCGCTTGTCGGGCGGGCGCTCGCCGGTCTGGATCAGCAATTTGATGTCGTTCAACAGTGTGGTGTTCTCGGCGTAGCCCGAATGGTTGAGCGCGAGGCTGTCGGTCGAGAGCGCCGTGACGTCGATCGTATCAACCCCAGGAATGATCAACGGACCGCTAGCTGGCACATCGCCTGCGCGCGGTACGCCGCCCCAAAAGCGGGCTGAATAGCCGAGCGCCTTGTCGTTCGACGCCGCATAGAGCGTGACGCCCTGGGCGAAGCTGGTGATCTCGCGCGCGATGTTGTCGAACTTGTCGCGATCGACATCGGGTGCCGCCAAAATGACCTGGCTGATCACCACGCCTTCTGGAACCTTGGGCCGCATACGCTCGAGCACGCGCATCAGCAGCTCATTGCCCATTGAGTGGGCGATCAAACTGATGGACTTGGCGCCGCTTTGCTCGACGACGAGTTGTAGAAACTCGGCGAGCTGTGGTTCGGATTGTTCGGCGCTGCCGCGGTCGTAGGTGTAGCTCGCGACTTTGCCGCCCGACGGCCAGCTATAGACGAACGGGGCACCGTCGAAGTTCAAATCGTTGGTGATCTGGGCAGTGCGGTAGATGGCATTGTCGAACGAGGTATTGAAGCCGTGCACGAACACAAACGCGTGGTCCTTGAAGCTTGACGACTTTTCGAGCCGGGCTTTGATCGCCGCCAGCATCTGCTCCTTGGTAAGCGCTGAGACTTCCTGCATCGTGAAATGCTTGTTGGGATCTTCGGTCTCTTCATAAATTTTGTATTTGAAGTACGGCAGCTCGACGACCCACGGGCGTTCGATGTTGGGCACCTTGTGGGCTGCCGGCACGGTGACGAGCGCCTGGCCGATTTGCAGTTTGCGGCCGCGTTCGGCACCAAATTGCAAGCGCTTGGGGTCGGGCTCGACGGCGCGGTCGGTGCCGTAGAACACCTGGATGACATCGAACGGTTTTTTTGCTGCGGCGGCGGCAACGGGCGGCGATGGCGGCGCTGCCGGCGGGCCAGCTCCCCGGGCGGGTGGTGCGGCACCCCCGGCCGGCGGCTGCGCCATTTTGGGCGCCGGTGCCGCTGAAGGCGCCGGTGCGGGTGGTGATGGCGGCGCCGCGCCTATGCCGCCCGCGCCCGCGCCCGGCTTGTCCAGACCGCGAGCCGCACTGGACGAGCTGGCGCCGTCTTTGCTGCCCTCGGCCGACTCCTGCGTATAGCGATACTCCCGCTCGGCGCGAGCGCGCTCCTGTTCGAGAGACTTTTCCACTTGCGCGGGAGGGGGCGCGTAAGTTGGCGTGGGAGGAGGCGCGGACGTTGGCGCGGCAGGCGGAGCAGGCGGCGGCGCTGCCGCTGGTTCGTCAACGGGCGCCTCCGCGACGTCAGGCTGCGGGCTGCCCATCGGCTTGCCATCGCGGGTATTGGATTCAGCTGCCGGCGGCTTTGAAAGCTTCGGGGCTTCACTGCAGCCCGTGAGCGCGAAGCCGAGCGGCAGAACAGCGACAAGCGTGACGGCTGCAATCTGGCGGCGTGCTGCAATAATTTTCAAAATGAATGACATGGTAGCCCTCTCCCAAACCCCAGGCAGAGCCCTGAAGCGTGCACCCTATTGCTCTGGCGGGCTGGCGGCAACCACCGTGCAGGGACCGCCAACAGACGCCTTAATCGCGAGCTCATTCCAGGCTTGCGGGCCACCGGGTTTGTGGCCATGGTCCGCCGCTCGCGTGTCAACTGCATGAAACCCGTCGCTCACCCATGACCACTCTCTCAGCGCCAGCACACCGGATTTCGGTTGCGGAGTACGTCACCGGCATCGCCAGCGGCGACCGGGCCTTGCTGGCGCGCGCCATTACACTGGTCGAGAGCACAAACCCAGACCACCGGCGGCTTGCTCAGAGCGTGTTGCAAGAGCTGCTGCCGCGCACGGGCAACGCAGTTCGCTTAGGCGTCACCGGCGTGCCCGGCGTTGGCAAATCGACGACCATCGATCAACTCGGCATGAATCTGGTCAATGCTGGCAAGCTGGTCGCCGTGCTGGCGATCGACCCGACCTCGAAACGCACGGGCGGCTCGATCCTCGGCGACAAGACGCGCATGAGTTCGCTGGCACAGGAGAAGAACGCCTTCATCCGGCCGTCGCCGTCGTCGGGCACGCTCGGCGGCGTGACGCGCCGCACGCGCGAGACGATGGCGCTGGTCGAAGCGGCGGGATTTGATGTCGTCATTGTCGAGACGGTGGGCGTTGGGCAATCGGAAGTCGCGGTTGCCGATATGGTCGATTTCTTTCTGGTGCTGCTGCTGTCGGGTGGCGGCGACGATTTGCAAGGCATCAAGAAAGGCATCATCGAAATCGCCGACATGATCGCGATCAACAAAGCCGACGGCGACAACATCCAACGGGCTGAATACGCGGCCAACGAGTATCGCGGCGCATTGCAGATTTTCACGCCGCACGGCGCGACCTGGTTTCCGCCGGTTGTCACCGTCTCGGGACGTGACAATCGCGGATTGAGCGAGCTTTGGGAAAAAGTCATCGAGCACCGCACGAAAATGACCGCAACCGGCGCATTCGCGACGCGGCGTCAGGCGCAGGCCGTGGCGTGGATGCGCGATATGCTCGAAGACCGGCTGATGGCGGCACTGAAGGCGAACCCGCTGGTCGCGGCCGAGCTATCGGGCATTGAAACCTCTGTCCGCAACGGCACGTTGCTGCCAACGCTGGCCGTCGAGCGCATCATGGGTTTGATGGGCGTGTGAACGCTAGCGCACGCGGTGGGTCACGAGCTGGGTCAGATGCTGGAAATCAACCGCCGTTGGATCGATACCGCGGGCCGACAAATACACAGCGATCTGAGCCTCAGACATGCCGTCGAAATCCGCGAGGTGGATGGCCGATATAGCGAGGAAATCCTCAAGCCCCAGCAATTCGATCAGCTCGGTCTTGGCGACGGTCTCGGCCTCCGTTGAGGATCGCTGCGCACCCGCGACGGTTTGAGTCACTTTCGGGATATCGTACATCGCGCCGTCCTTACGTTTGGTTCGAGGCGGAACAGCTAGCATAGTCTGGCGCGGGGCGCGACTGGCGAGGCTTGCCTTGAGGCGGACGCGTGCTGGCCTTTGAGCTATGATGATCCATGGCCTCAATACGATCGCAAGCCAATCGGCAGCCAGCTGTACTCCTGACCGGGTTTGGGCCGTTTCCGGGTATGCCCGACAATGCGAGCGGACGGCTGGTGCGGGCGCTGGCCGTGGACGCCGCACAGGTGTTTGCGGGCTTCCGCTTTGCGGCTGAAATTTTGCCGGCCGAGTGGAGCGCCGTGCCACAGCGTTTGCGGGCGCTTACTGCGGCCGTCAACCCGGTTCTGGTTTTGCATTTTGGCGTGACGCGCGAGACTGCGGGCTTGCGCATCGAGACGCGCGGCGGCAATGCCTGCCAGCTCACATCCGACGCCGCCGGTCTGACGCCGCTGGCGCCGTATCTCAGACAGGATGGCGCGGATTGGCACAGTGTCACGATCCCAACCGGGGCGATCGTCGCGCGGCTGACGGCGCTCGGCTTGCCGGCAGCGCTCTCCGATGACGCGGGCGGGTATCTGTGCAACGCGCTGCTTTACCATTCCTTGGCCGATTGTGGAGCGCTACCGGGCGCCAACTACCGCTGTGGATTTATCCACATTCCGGCCGATCTGACGGGCCCGCCCCTGGCCTTTGACGACGCGGTGCGCGGCGCGGTTGCAATCATTGGCGTGTCCCTGTCGGCGGACGCGGCCTGAGACCGAATGTGAGACTTGAGCTGAAACCTGGGCTGAGACCTGGGCTCGGGCGTTAACCTGTGCGGCGCTGGCTCGGGCTTTGCGTCGCGCGCCTTGGATGACCGCGCGAGGAGCCCCGCCATGACGTTTACCCCCCCCTTCAACCGCCGTTTTGTACTGGCCGCGAGCCTTGGGCTCGGGGCGTCGGCTGCGGTGGCGCAGGCGGCTGATCGCAAGCCCGCGCGCGATAAGGCGCTGGCCGCTGCTCACGACCCAGCGCCCGGTTTGCAGGGCGATGCCGGCCGCGATCAGACCGCAACCCTACAGGCTGCGATTGATGCCGCCGCCGCGCGGGATGCGCCGCTCATGCTGCCGCCGGGCACCTTTCGCGTCAGCGATCTGAGACTACGGGCTGGCACGCGGCTAATCGGTGCGGCGGGCGCGACAACGCTGCTGTTTGGCGGCGGAGCAGCGTTCATCACCGCCGACAGGTGCGACGGCCTGGTGCTGCAAGACCTGGTGCTCGACGGCGCGTTTCAACCGTTCGATGACAGTCGCGGCGAAGGCCTGCTGACGATTTCGCGGTCAAAACATATCGCGCTGCGCGGCCTCACGATCTGGCACAGCGCAAAAAGCGGTGTGGCTCTGGTCGAGACGGGCGGACGTCTCGCGGCGCTGACGATCCACGACGTCCTTGAGGCTGGCGTGAAGAGCCTCGATGCCCAAGGCCTCGACATCACCGGCAACACGATCACGAACTGCGGCAACAACGGCATTCTGGTTTGGCGCACGCAGCTGGGCGAAGACGGCACGACCGTTTCTGGCAATCGCATTGAGAAAATTCGCAATTCGGCCGGCGGCAGCGGCGAGTATGGCAACGGCATCAACGTATTTCGCGCGGGCAGCGTGCTGGTGACAGGCAATCGTATCGCCGACTGCGCCTATACCGCAATCCGCGGCAACGCGGCGTCCAACATTCAGATCGTCGCCAACAGCTGTGAGCGGCTCGGTGAAGTGGCGATCTATTCTGAATTCGGCTTTGAGGGCGCGCTGATCGCCAACAACGTCGTCGATTTTGCAGCGGCCGGCATTTCGGTCACGAATTTCAACGAAGGCGGGCGGCTGGCGGTGATCCAGGGCAACCTGGTCCGCAACCTGTTCCGGCGCGAGAACGAGAAAGTAGACAAGCGCGGCCAAGGCATCAGCGTCGAAGCCGACGCCGTCGTCTGCGGCAATACGATCGAGGGCGCACCGGCCGCTGGCATTCAAATCGGCTGGGGGCCGTTCATGCGCGATGTGGCCGCGACCGGCAACGTGATCCGGCGCGCACAGGTTGGCATTGCCATTTCAGCAGCGCCTGAAACGGGCGCGTGCCTGATTGCCAACAATCTGATCTCGGACGCCAAGGACGGCGCGATTCGGTCGATGGCCGAGGGGGTTGTGTTCGGGCCTGATCTGGCGCGTCATCCGCTGGCCGGCGGGCGTGTGACGGTTTCAGGCAATGTCGCCGTCTAGCGGCAGCTATTTTTTCTTGGCGGCGCAGGCTTCAAGTTGCTGTTCACGCGCCTGGGCTTCGGTTTTCATTTGCTCAGGGGCAACGTCGCTGCACCAGGCGAGATGGGCCTTGATGTCGGACATCCAGGATGGGCCTGACAGGCCGCACTTGAGGAGTTCATTTTCCTGCTGCTGCTTGAGCGCGGTCTGAGCATACCAATCGCATTGGCTTTGAGCCTGCACGGCGGCACTCAAAAACGCGGCTGGCGTTGCAGCAGCAAGGGCGAGAGCGATGGCGATGCGCATCGGCGTGACCTCGGAAGTTATGCAGTGCACCGGCCAAGTGGGGCCTAGTCGGGGGGAGGACAAGGGGTTGCTTGGCCGGGCGTTGCATGTTCTGGCAGCCCGAGTGTGCCACCAGCTTAGTTTGAAAAATACCAGGGCCGAGATGAACCGGCGCTGAATGTCAGAGCGGCGTGACGTTAGGGTGCCAGGGGTGGGCCATTTTGCGGGAATATCACGGAAAATCAGGGGCATTAGCTGTTGGTACGGCGGCCCGGCCACGGCTGCGGGCGGCAGAATCAGGCTAACTTGATCGGGTCTTCTCCCGTTTGCTCCAGGACGACTGCTGATGCCGGCCCGCGCCGCGACCGCACCTTTGCCTGCGACCGGACCCTCGCCTGCGACCGGAGAGCTGCCCGCGACCGGACACTTGCCCGCAAACCAGGCCCAAGCCCGCCGCAGCGCGCTCGACGAGGCGCACATCAAGCTCGAGGAAGTCTTCGGCTACAAAAGCTTCCGCTCGCACCAGGCGCAGATCATCGAAACCGTGCTCAACGGCGGCGACTGCTTGGCCTTGATGCCAACCGGCGGCGGCAAGTCGCTGTGCTACCAGATCCCGGCACTGGTGCGCTCTGGCACCGGCATCGTGGTCTCGCCGCTGATCGCGTTGATGCAAGACCAGGTTGACGCGCTGCGCGATGTCGGCGTCAAAGCGGCGTTTTTGAATTCGACGCTCGATCGCGGCCAGCAACTCGACATCGAACGCGAGTTTAGAGGCGGTGCGCTCGATCTGCTGTACGTCGCGCCCGAGCGGCTGGTGCAGGAACGGACGCTGGCCATGATCGCACAGCACGAAGTTGCCCTGTTCGCCATCGACGAAGCGCACTGCGTGGCGCAGTGGGGGCACGACTTCCGGCCCGAATACCGTCAGCTCAAGATTTTGGCCGAGCGGTTTCCAAACGTGCCGCGGATCGCGCTGACGGCGACCGCGGACGAGCGGACCCGCCAGGAAATCATCACTGAGCTGTCGCTCGATGACGCCGCCTGCTTCATCGCGAGTTTTGACCGGCCGAACATCCGCTACACGATTGCGGAAATGGGCTCGATGAGCGGGCGCGAAAAGTTGTGGAACTTCATCGAGGGCGAGCATCCAAGCGATGCCGGCATCGTCTATTGCCTGTCGCGCAAGTCGGTCGAGGAGACGGCGGCGTGGTTGAATGCAAAGGGCCGCAAAGCGCTGGCCTATCACGCCGGGCTTGAGGCCCATGTGCGGGCGGCCGCGCAAACCAAATTTCTGAGCGACGACGGCATCATCATCGTGGCGACCGTAGCGTTCGGCATGGGCATCGATAAACCGGACGTGCGTTTTGTGGCGCATCTCAATCTGCCCAAGTCGATTGAAGCCTACTATCAGGAAACCGGGCGCGCGGGCCGCGACGGCGAACCGGCTGACGCGTGGATGGCTTATGGCATCCAGGATATGGTGCAGCTGCGCCAGTGGATCGCGCAATCGGATGGCTCGGACGGCTTCAAGCAGGTGCAGCGGCAAAAGCTCGATGCACTGATCGGGCTTGCCGAAATGCCGGGCTGCCGCCGGCAAGCCCTGCTTGCCTACTTCGGGGAGCGGCTGCCGGAGCCATGCGGCAACTGCGATAACTGCCTCAATCCGCCGCTCACCGAGGACGGCACGCAACTGGCGCAAAAGGCGCTGTCGGCGGTTTATCGCACCGGCCAGCGCTTTGGCGTGACATACGTCGCCGACGTGCTGCTTGGCAAAGCCGACGAGCGGATTTTGCGCAATAGCCACGACCGGCTGTCGGTGTTCGGTATCGGCAAGGACGTTTCGGCAGTGGCATGGAAAGGCCTGTTCCGGCAATTGACGGCGGCTGGCTATCTGACCGGCGACGACGATGGCCACGGCACGCTAGCGCTGACCGATCGCGCGCGTCCGCTGTTGCGCGGAGAAGACAAGTTCCTGATGCGGGTGACGCGCGC
>JANMOL010000550.1:0-1649 GCA_031369245.1 Hyphomicrobium sp.
CCAACCCGGCCAGCGCGCCGTTGTGCACGAAGCCCGGATCGTTACGGCCCGCAATTAACGCGGCAATGATGCCGCCGCACATCGCCATCAGCGAATTGACCGCAACCAGCCCTGAAATACCCTTGAGGCTCTGCGCACTCATGACGTTGAAGCCGAACCAGCCGATGCACAGCAGCCACGAGCCCATGGCCAGCCACGGGATCGACGACGGCGGCGGGCTGATCGCACGGCCGCGGTCATAGCGGCCAATGCGGGCACCAAGCTGGCGCACGGCGGCAAGAGCTGCCCATCCGCCAAAAGCGTGCACCACGATCGAGCCGGCAAAATCCTTGAACGGCGCGCCGAGCGTGACGGCAAACAGATTGTCCTGCAGTCCGAAATTCTTGTTCCAGATCACGCCTTCGATCACCGGATAGGCCAGCGCCACCATCAGGGCGGTCGCCGCGCATTGCGGCACAAACTGCGCCCGCTCGGCAATACCGCCTGAGATGATCGCCGGGACTGCCGCCGCAAAGGTTGCGAGGAAGAAGAATTTGACCAGATCGACGCCCTGGCCACCGCTGATCGCCTCAGCATTGGCAAGAAACGACACGCCATACGACAGCGTGTAGCCAATGCCAAAGTAGACCAGGGTCGAGATCGCGAAATCGACCAAAATTTTGACCAGCGCATTGACCTGGTTTTTGTGCCGGACCGTCCCGACCTCCAGGAACGCAAACCCGCCGTGCATTGCGAAGACGAGGATCGCCCCCATTAATAAAAAGAAGACGTCAGCGCCCGGCTGAACTTGATCCATGGCTTTTCCCCGCCCGACTGTTTTTTGAGCAATCCGCTGTGCCCGGCGCCATTGCTCAACGGCATGACAGCGCGATGCTCAAGTTCGCGGCAGCAAAAACAACATTCGGAGGTTGGGTCAACAGGGCTGCGCAAATTCGCGCCGGTAAGGCTTGGTTTTAAGCGGGTTTGTTGCTGACCTGCACGGACTGCACAAATATTGCGCAGCCCCAGTAGGAGCGCTTCACCGGGCGCGAACCACCTTATCTCCCATCATCAAACGCCAACGGTTCGCCCGATGTCATGCGCGAGACCGCGGCGGCTTCGCGGTGCGATGGACCGTCGCATCAATTGGACTATGACAAGTATAAATCACCTCGATGACAGCAGCGACCAGTACGTTCTGGACTGATCTCGGCCAAATGCTGCTTGCTGTTCTGGATCACTCCAATAGTCGCAATTCATCGTGATAAACTTAGACTACTAAAAGTCTAATTCGATGACCATGTAGGCGTCTGGCAGATGGCGGAGCATAGAGTTGTGCTTCCTAGGATTGTCATGCTTCATGAGGTTTTCATGCAAATGTTAAAAGGAATTGTGTTCGCCATGGCAGCAACCGCAGCGCTTGCAACGGCTCAGGCCGCAACGAGCGATATCGTCGACACCGCTGTCGCGAACGGCAAGTTCACAACGCTGGTTGCAGCCGTTAAGGCCGCTGGCCTCGTTGATACACTCAAGGGCGCAGGCCCATTCACGGTGTTCGCACCGTCGGATGAAGCCTTCGCAAAGCTTCCGAAGGGCACTGTCGAAGACCTTCTGAAGCCAGAGAACAAGGCCAAGCTGGCAGCCATCCTCACCTACCACGTCGTTCCAGG
>JANMOL010000555.1:0-3395 GCA_031369245.1 Hyphomicrobium sp.
ATCGGGGTCGGCGCCGAGCCGGTGTTTCTCAACGCGACGGCGGCGACGGGTTTCCTGCCAGATCTCGACGAGCTGGCGCGCGATGCGGCGCTGCTGGCACGCACCTGCGCGCTGTTTGTCTGTTCACCCGCCAACCCGCAAGGCGTGGTGGCGAGCCGCGGATATATTTTGAAAGCGCTGTCGCTGGCGCGCGCGCACGACTTCATGCTGTTCCTCGATGAGTGCTACTCGGAGATTTATACCGGGGTGGCGCCTGTTGGCGGGCTCGAGGTGGCGGCGGCGACGCCCTCGCGTTTCGACAATATCGTGACCTTCAATTCGCTCTCTAAGCGCTCGAACCTGCCAGGGCTGCGGTCGGGATTTTGCGCCGGCGATGCGCGCTTCCTCGAGAGCTATGCCGAAATCCGCAATATGTGCGCACCGACCGTGCCGGGCCCGGTGCAGCATGCGTCGGCTGCTGCCTGGGCCGACGACCGTCATGTCGAGACCTCTCGAGCGGCCTATGGCGAAAAATTCGCGATTGCGGACGCCGTGCTCGCTGGCCGCTTGGGTTACCAGCGCCCGGCCGGCGGGTTTTGCCTTTGGCTCGATATGAGCCAATTCGGTGGCGGCAGTGACGCGGCGGTAACCTTATGGAAACGCGCAGGCGTCAAGGTGATCCCAGGCTGCTTTCTGGCCCAGACCGGCCGAGACGGAACCAACCCCGGCGCAGACTACGTCCGCGTCGCCCTGGTTCAAGATCCCGCGACGATCCGGGAAGCGCTCGAACGCACGATTTCCGTGCTGCGTTAAAGAGTTCGTTCGCGCTGATGTCGCTCGATACGCGAGGCATTGATCCTCAGCGGCTGTTGCCGCAATCGCTGGAGGACCGGCTTTTGGGCTGGCTAGGATGCACAGGAGGGGTTGCCCTTCTGGCGTGCTTTGCCGTGCTGTGGGCCAGCCTGATGTCGTGGTCGATGGCCGATCCGAGCCTGACCCACGCCACCGCCAGCGAACCGCGCAACCTGCTCGGCCCGGCCGGTGCGATCATTTCCGATCTGCTGTTACAGACCCTCGGCTTTGCAGCCGTCATTGCGCTTTTAGCGCCGTTGATCTGGGGCATCGAACTGGTCCGCGCCGAGCGCGTCACCTTCGGCCGCGTCAAAGTTGGATTTTATCCGTTGTCGATTTTGGCGCTCGCGGGCGGCCTTTCGGCCTTGCCGGTGTTTGAGGCCTGGCCGCTGCACCACGGCTTTGGCGGCGTGCTGGGTGACGGTCTGTTCAAGCTAACCTCGAGCGTGTTGGCGGTGATCAACCAGGACCGGGCGGCACTGGCGGCGGGCCTGGTTTTGAATGCCGCAGCAGCCGGCATGCTTGGCAAAAGTATCGGGCTCGATTTCAACGGCGTCGTGCAAGCGTTTTTGGCTGAGCGCGGCGCAAACGGCGATGTTGCGCTGGCCGATGCCGGTCTACGTGCGGGTTCGCATGGGCATAATCATGCTCGCACTGCTGAGCGGCAATCATCCGGTCTTGCTCGCCTTTGGCGCAGCTGGGGGGCGAAAAGCCGGGCGGCTCAAGACAGCCCTTACGGCGCTGCCGCCGGCCTTGCGGTGGCCGCTGATCTAGGCCGGTCAGCTGAACCTTGGCGTGGCGACCACGGACATGATTACCGTTCGTGGCCGAGTGCTGCTCGTGATGCGTCGACCGGTGGCCAAGGTCACGGACGCGGCGGGCCGTCTGCGCCGCTGTCCAACCCGCGCTCGGCGGTCGCGCCGGGGTATCCCTCCTATGATGATGACGTGCCGCTGCCGTCATCGCCGCTCAGTATCGGCGGCGGGGCGATGGCACAGGCCGCGCACCCCAACCGCGGCAGCGGCTTTGATGTCAGCACGGATGCAGCCAGCCGGGCGATCGCCGCGCGCTTTGCTCCGGGCAGCCACGAGACGCAGGCAGCTCCGCCGGTGTCCGCTCACAATGCCAAACATCAGGCAGGCGGAAAAAGTGCAGGCTTACTCGGCGGGTTGTCGTTCCGCAAAGCCGAGCCTGATTGGAAACGGCCCTCGCTCAATCTGCTCAAGCGTCCGGCGGCCGCCAAGCCGGGGCCGGAATTTACCCAAACGGTGATGCGCGGCAATGCCCGGCTGCTGGAAGATGTGCTCGCTGATTTCGGTGTCAAAGGTGAAGTCAAAGATATCCGGCCGGGTCCGGTGGTGACGCTCTATGAACTCGAGCCATCGCGCGGCACGAAGTCTGCGCGCGTAATCGGGCTGGCGGATGATATCGCGCGCTCGATGAGCGTCGTCAGTGTGCGGGCGGCGGTCGTTCCGGGCCGCAATGCCATTGGCCTTGAGTTGCCGAATGTCCGCCGCGAAGCGGTTTTGCTGCGCGAGATGCTTGAATCCGAGGCCTACAAATCAACCGATGCGGCTTTGCCGTTAGCGCTCGGCAAGTCGATCAGCGGCGAACCGGTTATTGCCGACCTGGCGCGTATGCCCCACCTGCTCGTCGCAGGCACAACGGGCTCAGGCAAGTCGGTCGGCGTCAATGCGATGGTGTTGTCGCTGCTGTATCGCCATGCGCCGGCAGACTGCCGCTTGCTGATGATCGATCCGAAAATGCTCGAGTTATCGGTCTACAACGGCATTCCGCATTTGCTGACGCCGGTCGTTACCGACCCTCACAAAGCGGTTGCTGCCCTGAACTGGGCCGTGATGGAAATGGAAGAGCGCTACAAGCGCATGGCCTCGCTGTCGGTGCGCAACATCGATGTCTTTAACAATCGCGTGCGTAACGCCAAGAAGCGCGGCGATATGCTGTCGCGCACGGTGCAAACGGGATTTGATAAATCTGGCCAAGCCGTGTTCGAGAACCAGAAGATGGACCTCGAGCCTCTGCCGCACATCGTCATCGTCGTCGATGAGTTTGCGGATCTGATGATCGTTGCCGGCAAGGATGTCGAAACTGCGGTGCAGCGGCTGGCGCAAATGGCGCGTGCAGCCGGCATCCATCTCATCATGGCGACGCAGCGGCCGTCGGTTGATATCATCACCGGCACGATTAAAGCCAACTTCCCAACGCGCATCTCATTCAAAGTCACGTCAAAAATTGACAGCCGCACCATCCTCAATGAGCAGGGTGCAGAGCAGCTGCTCGGCCAAGGCGACATGCTGTATTCGACCGGCGCTGGCCAGATCATCCGCGTGCATGGCGCGTACGTGGCGGATGAAGAAGTCGAGGCGATTGCCGATGCGTTGCGTCAGCAGGGCAGCCCGAACTATGTCGATGGCATTCTCGATGGCCCGCAGGTATCGGAGATCGCCAGCGGCGAGCGCGAGCCCAGCGACGATGATCTTTACGATCGCGCCGTCGCGATTGTTTTGCGCGACCGCAAAGCCTCGACCAGCTATGTCCAGCGC
>JANMOL010000564.1:0-1658 GCA_031369245.1 Hyphomicrobium sp.
ATGCGCCATATCGACCAGCGCCGAGGCCGTGTATTCGACGGTGGCGAACCCTTGATTGAAATTGCGCGCGGCTTTCAGCCGTTGCCGTAGCGCAGCCGGCATCGGTTTTCCGGTCTTGGCATGGACGGCAAAGCGTTCGAGCACTTCCGGCGTTGACAGCCAATGCTCGTAGAGCTGCGATGGCAGCTCTACGAAATCGGTCGAAACGGCGGTCCCAGCGATCGACGGATAGGTCACGTTGGATAGCAAACCGTGCAGGCCGTGGCCAAACTCGTGGAACAGCGTGCGCGCGTCATCGAACGACAGCAGCGATGGTTCGCCATCCGTGCCCTTAGCGAAGTTCAAAACGTTGACAATAACCGGCGGCTGACCTTTGCCGATTTTGTGCTGGGTGCGGAAACTCGTCATCCATGCGCCCGAGCGCTTCGATGGCCGGGCAAAATAGTCACCAAGAAATACGCCGATGTGTTTTGCGGACGCGTCGGTGACATCCCACACGCGTACGTCGGGATGATAGACCGGCACACCCTGCAGCTCTTTGAACTGCAGGCCAAACAGCCGCGTTGCGCAATCGAACGCCGCGTCGATCATCTTGTCGAGTTGCAGATAGTGCCGAAGCTCTGCCTCATCGAGATCGTACTTGGCTTTGCGGACACGCTCGGCGTAGTAGCGCCAATCCCATGGCGCGATATCGAAATTATCACCGCTCTTGCGGGCGAGTGCCGACAGCGCCTTGGATTCTTCGCTGGCCCGTACCACGGCCTTTGACCAAACCGCTTCAAGCAGATCCTTGGCGGCCTTTGGGGTGCGCGCCATGGTATCGCTGAGATTGAACTCGGCAAACGACTTGCAGCCCATCAATTGCGCGTACTCGCCGCGCAACGCCACGACCTCAGCAACGATCCGGCGATTGTCGGTCTCGCCGCCGCCTGCGCCGCGCGCAATCCAGGCATTGAAGGCTTGCTCGCGCAAATCGCGGCGGCTCGAGTAGGTCAGGAACCCTTCGACGCTGGAGCGGGCCAGCGTGATGACCGCCTTATTCTTCAGGCCCAAATCAGCAGCCACACGTTGGGCTGCCTGCTTGAGCGATGGCGGCAAGCCGGCCATGTCGCGCTCGCCGTCAAGCACCAGCTGCCAGGATTGCTCATCCTTCAAGACGTTCTGCATGAACTGCGTGACGAGGCTTGCGAGTCGGGCGTTGATCTGTTTGACGCGAACCTTGGCTGACCGCGACAGGCGCGCGCCGGCGCGCACGAATGTCAAATGATGGCGTTCTAAGACGCGCCGGTCTTCATCATTGAGCTTCAGGGCATCACGGCGCTGGTAGAGGGTGTCGATGCGCTGAAACAACCGGGCGTCGAGCAAAATCCTGGTTTCGTGCGCGGCAAAGCGCGGGGACATGGCGCGGGCAATCTCTTGCAGCTCTGGCGTTGAATCGGTCGATTCTAGATTTGAGAACACCGCTCCGGCACGCGACAGCTGACGGCCGCTCTTTTCCAGCGCGACGATGGTGTTGGCGAAGGTCGGGCGGGCAGCGTTATTAGCAATGCTGTCGATCTCGGCGCGATGTTCGCGAAACGCGGCTTCGAGCGCGGGCTTGAAATGGCGCGCTTCAATGCGGTCAAACGGCGGCAGGGCGAACGCGCCGGTCCAGCGGG
>JANMOL010000573.1:0-2957 GCA_031369245.1 Hyphomicrobium sp.
GTCAGCCCGCCGGTCGCGCCGTACTGGCCTTTTTCGTGGCGCTGGGATTCCGTTTGCAGCAGAAAGTCGGCCAGCGCGTGCTTCACCAGCAGATACGCGACGGCGATCAGGGCGCTATCAACAAGCGGCAATCCAGTCGAGGCCGGTGGCATGGGTTCAGCATCCTTTCGGTGTCCGAACGTTTCTAGGCCGTTCGCCGCCATCCACCAATGACGCGATCTAGCTCCGTAAACGAAGCCGCCGCCGCGCGCTGTTCCCTAGGGAACAGGGGGGTGAGGTCCAGCAGGCATCGGTTGTCATGCGGAGCTTGACTTAAGTAATGAAGTTCATTACATATGAACGCCTGGGTATTTTTTAATTGGCCCTATGATCAAAAGCTTCCGCAGCAAGGCGTTGGAACGGTTTTGGTGGAAGGGGGAAGCCCACCGCATCAATGCGCGGCATGTTGCCAAACTCCGGCGTCAGCTCGGTACGCTTGATGCAGCAAAAAGTACCGATGCCATGAACCTTTCTGGCTGGCGATTTCACCGGCTGTCCGGCGACCAAGCAGGGCGCTTTGCTGTTTGGGTCGATCAGAACTGGCGGTTGACCTTCGGCTGGTCGGAAGACGGCCCGGATGCAGTTGATTTCGACTATGAAGATTATCATTAGAGGATCGGCGTTATGACTAAAAGGCACCCTTCGATTGATCCCGTGCATCCCGGCGAAATTTTGCGCGAGGATGTTTTTCCAGCGCTCGGTTTGACAAAGCCTGCATTGGCGGAGGCATTGGGCATCAGCCGTCAGACATTGCACGACCTGTTCACGCTCAAGCGCGCCGTCACACCTGAAATGGCCTTGCGGCTTGAAGCTGTTGTCGGATCGAATGCCGAGACGTGGCTGGCCCTGCAAGCTGAGCGCGATCTGTGGGCGGCGCGCAAAACCGGCAAGGTGAAAGGATTGCAGAAACTCCAAGCGGCGCGGGTTTAACCACGCCGCTTCAAAGACCGCTGCTCAATTCACCCGCGCCACCTCGACGAGATTGTCCGAGAAACTTGGGCTTCGGCCCAATCCGCCCCACTCTTGGCTTGAGATCGAGTTGACCGATCCGTCCGAGCGGTTGAGTGAACGCCAGTAGCCGAGCGTCGCGACCACGATACCGGGATTGACGTCATCGGTGACGCGCGCCACGGCCTCGAAATCGCCGCGCCCGTTGAACACCCGCACCGGATCGCCTTCGCGAATGTTGCGCTTGGCGGCGTCGGCCGGCGCAATCAAAACGAACTGCTCGCCTTGGCCCTTAATTTTGTGCGGCTCGTTGGCGTAGCACGAGTTCAAAAAGCCGTGGCTCTTGGGTGAAATGATGTTGAGCGAATACAGCTTGGCCTGATCGGGGTTGGTCTCTGGCGTCTCGCGCGGCGGCACGTAACCGGGCAGCGCATCAACAGCCGTGCCGTCCTGGTTGCCGTCGCTCATCATCCGGAACGGACCTGCAACGAAGTTCTTGGCGTCATGCAGCAGAAACTCGACCTTGCCGGACGGTGTTGGGAACTTGCCGTCCTTGTGCGGCGTGCGGCTATCGACCGGGCCGACGTCGATCCGGTAGTAGCCATGCTTTTTGAAGTACGCCATGTCGACGCCCGCCATCTTGGGATCATCCCAATTGATGTAGGTCGCCGCCAACTCATGATCGGTCATTTTGAAGACGGGATCATCAAAGCCCATTTCCTTGGCTAAGCGGCGCCACATCTCAGACGTCGGCCAGCACTCGCCCGGCGGGTCGACGGCCTTCTCATTGTACGTGAAGTAGAAATGGCCCCACGACCACATCATGTCCTCGGCTTCGCCCGCCATCGCGGCTGGCAGCACGATGTCGGCATACTTTGCCGTGTCGGTCAGGAAGTGTTCGGCGACGACGGTGAACAAGTCTTCGCGCTGCAGGCCTTTGACGATCTTGTTGGTCTCTGGCGCCTGGCTGACCGGATTGGTGCAATAGACGAACAGTGACTTGATCGGCGGATCGAGTTTCATCTCGCCGGTCAAGGCCGCGCCGAGCCGCAAGTTATTGACGACGCGCTGGTTGGGCTTGTTCCAGTCCGCGCGCGAGACTTTGGCCCAATCGACTGGGAAATCCCACAGCGGCATTTGCAGCAAGCCGCCGCCAACATGCTTCCACGAGCCAACGAGGGCTGGCAATGCGCACGCCGCACGGATGGCTTGTCCGCCGCCGGGACTGCGCTCGAGCGCGACGCCAATACGAATGACAGAAGGCTGCGCGGTCGCAAAGTCGTGCGCGAATTTTTGGATGTCCGCGGCTTTGACGCCGGTGATTTTCTCGACGTATTCGGGTGTGAACTCGGTGGCCCGCGCTTTCAATTCCGAATAGCCGTAGGTGTGCTGGTCGACATAATCCTGATCGACCAGACCTTGCTGAATAATCGCGTTGATAAAGCCCATCGCCAGCGCGCCGTCGGTGCCGGGTTTCGGGCAGATATGCCAGTCGCCGGCTTTCGCCGTGCGCGACTTATAGCTGTCGATGACCACAACCTTCGCGCCGCGCTTTTGGGCTTCCAGCACGAACAGCCAGTGATGCAGGTTGGTCAAGATCGAGTTGCAGGCCCAGATCACAATGAACTTCGCATGCACGAAGCTTTCCGGATCAACGCCGCCGGTTGGGCCGACCGACATCAGCCACGCGGTTGACGAGCCCGACGCGCAAAACGTTTTCTCGTTCACCGTGCAGCCGAGCTTATTGAAAAAGGGATCGCCCGAGTTGATGCCCTGCACCAGACCCATGTTGCCGAGATAGCTTTGCGGCATGATGGCTTCTGCGCCATATTTTGCGATGATCTCGCGCCAGTTCTTGCCAATCGTCGCAATCGCTTCGTCCCAGGTGATGCGTTTGTATTGGCCAGAACCCTTCGGGCCCGTCCGCAGCATCGGATAGAGCAGGCGATCGGGGTTGGCGTGGTGATCGT
>JANMOL010000608.1:0-3162 GCA_031369245.1 Hyphomicrobium sp.
GAATAGCCCCCGGGCCCAGCGCCGAGCACAGCGACGTCGCATTGCAGTAATTCGCTGTCACTCATCGAAGCTCTCCTTACAGCACAAGTTGACGGAGATCTTCGAGAATGACGCCGAGCCGCCGTGTAAACCGCGCAGCCAAAGCGCCGTCGATGACCCGATGATCGTAGGACAAGCACAGCGGCAGCATTAATCGCGGTTGGAACGCTGCGCCATCCCAGCGCGGCTTCATGCAAGCCTTTACGACGCCTAGTATGGCAACTTCGGGCGCGTTGACGATCGGTGTGAATGCGGTGCCGCCAATACCGCCGAGACTCGAAATCGAAAACGTTCCGCCTTGAATATCGGCGGGTGCGATTTTTCCATCACGCATCTTCTGTGATGCTGCGCCAAGATCTTGCGAGAGTTCGATGATGCCCTTTCGGTCAACATCTTTGATGACTGGCACCACGAGACCGTCAGTCGTATCCACCGCTACGCCAATGTTATAGTAGCGCTTCAAGATCAGGCTTTCCTTGTCGGGCCCGAGCGAGGCATTGAATTCTGGATATTCCTTCAGCGCGACCACGCTCGCTTTCATCAGAAACGCCAGCAGCGTGACGCGATAGCCCTTGTCCTTGGCCGCCGTATCGAGCGTCTTGCGATAGCTTTCAAGCTCGGTGATGTCGGCTTCGTCGGTGTGTGTGACGTGGGGGATATTGAGCCAGGCACGATGCAGATGTGGCCCTGAGAGGCGCCTGAGACGCGACATCGGCTTGATTTCAATGGGACCGAACTTAGAAAAGTCCTGCAGCGGAATTTCCGGGATGCCGGACCCGCTTGGCGGCGTGGCGCCGCCCGCCAAAGCGCGCTTGACGTCGTCTTTGGTGACCCGGCCCTTGTCGCCGGTGCCTTTGACGCGGGTTAAATCAATATCGAGTTCTCGCGCGAGACGCCGCACCGCCGGTCCAGCATGGACGCCGCCGAAATCAGACGCTATCGGCAGCTCAAGAATGGGGCGCGCTTCAGGCTGCGACAGTGCCGGTGGTGCTTTAGCGTCACGTGAGGCACTGGGTTCTGCCTTTCCATCCGAGACCGGCGGCACCGGTTCGTCCGCTTTTGAGGAAAAGCGCAGGATCGGCACGCCCATACTGACCTTGTCGCCAACGTTCAAAAGGATCTCGGCGACTTGGCCGTCGCCGGGCGAAGGGACTTCCATCGCAGCCTTATCGCTTTCAAGCGTGATCAGAGGATCGTCGCGTTTCACCACATCGCCGGCTTTAACGTGAACCTCAATGACCGGTATGTCTTTGAAGTCGCCGATATCAGGGACTCGAATTTCTGTTAACGCCATTTCGCGCTTCCTTTGATACGGCGCGCTCAGGCGCGCGCTGGATCCATGCGGTTGGGGTCAATGCCATACTTTGCGATGGCCTCGACGGCTTTCGACGACGGCAGCATGTTGGCCTCGGCCAGAGCGGTCAACGCAGCCAGCGTCACATAGTGCCGGTCGACCTCGAAGTGCCGCCGCAGCTTTTGGCGATAGTCCGAGCGGCCAAAGCCATCGGTGCCGAGCACCCGATAAGCGCTTGGAACATACGGCCGGATCTGATCGGCGAACTGTTTCATGTAGTCTGTCGAGGCAATGACCGGCGTAGAGCCACGCGCAGACAGCGCGGCAGTGACAAATGGAACGCGCGGCAGCTCGGCCGGATGCAGCATGTTCCAGCGCTCAACGGCGAGGCCTTCGCGCCGCAATTCTGTAAAGCTGGTCACGCTCCAGATGTCGGAGGCAACACCAAAATCCTTTTCAAGCAACTCGGCACCGGCAATGACCTCGCGCAAAATCGCGCCGCTGCCAAGCAATTGCACCTTAGGGCCCTTGGCCTTCGGATTGGCGGCCTTGAACAGATACATGCCCTTGATGATGCCGTCTTCGGCATCACTCGGCATTGGCGGGTGCGCGTAATTCTCGTTCAGGGCGGTGATATAGTAGAAGACGTCTTCTTGGTCGACAAGCATGCGCTCGAGACCACGCTTGATAATGATCGCCAACTCATAGCCAAACGCTGGATCATACGACACGCAGTTCGGAACGGTCGCCGACAGAAGATGGCTGTGACCATCCTGATGCTGCAAGCCCTCGCCGTTCAATGTCGTTCGACCGGCCGTGCCGCCGATCAGAAATCCGCGCGAGCGCATATCGCCAGCCGCCCAGGCTAAATCACCAATGCGCTGAAAGCCGAACATCGAATAATAGATGAAGAATGGGATCATCGGTACGTTCGACGTCGAATAGGATGTGGCGGCTGCAATCCACGACGACATCGCGCCTGCTTCGTTGATGCCTTCTTCCAGGATTTGTCCGCTCTTGTCTTCCTTGTAGTACATGAGCTGATCGGCATCCTCGGGCCGGTACTGCTGCCCGACCTGACTGTAGATACCAAAGGTGCGGAACATACCCTCCATGCCAAACGTGCGGCTTTCATCCGGCACAATAGGTACGACGTGCCGCCCGAGGCTCTTGTCGCGCATCAGCTTGGTCAAAATCTGCACGAAGGCCATCGTCGTTGAAATTTCGCGGCCCTCGGAACCTTTGAGTTGCGGTTCAAAGAACGCTTGCGGTGGAACGTCGAGTTTAAATGACGTTTTCGCGCGGCGTTGTGGAAGATAGCCACCCAGCGCGGCGCGGCGGCTCTGGAAGTAGCTGTGCTCGGGGCTGCCCTCTGCAAACTTCAAGAACGGCAGTTTTTCAAGATCGCCGTCGGCGATGGGGATATTGAAGCGATCGCGGAACCGCTTGAGATGCTCGTGACCCATCTTTTTCTGCTGATGCGCGATCATCTGGCCTTCACCCGCCGCGCCCATACCGTAGCCTTTAACGGTCTTGGCCAGAATGACGGTCGGTTGATCGCGCGCTGCAACGGCCGCGGCGTAGGCGGCATAGACCTTACGGGGATCGTGGCCGCCGCGCGTCAATGTCCAAATTTTTTCATCCGGCCAATCGGCGACGAGCGCTGCGGTCTCAGCATAGCGGCCGAAGAAATGCTTGCGAATATAGGCGCCGTCTTTGGCTTTAAAGTCCTGATATTGGCCGTCGTTGCACTCTTCCATCAATTGGCGCAAACGGCCCGATGTATCGCGTTGCAGAAGCTCGTCCCAATTCGAGCCCCAGATGCACTT